>JAUWDQ010000182.1 GCA_030608745.1 Pseudomonadota bacterium
GGCCTCGGGGGACTTGTAGGGGGGATCTTGGGGGTCGTCGGGACAGTGAGCTTTGCTTTCAGTCCCGGTGTGGTCCTCGTGACTCGGGTGGGGAGCCGATTCGCGGTTACCGTATGCGGGGGCATGCTCTTCTCTCTGGCCTTTTTCTCAAAATTTCTGGCTATCCTGGCCTCGTTTCCGACATCGGTGGTGGGGGCCGCCATGTTCACCGCAATGGCGGCCCAGATTGGGGCCGGTATTTCTATCATCACCCGGTCTGGTCGATCCCTGGATGGACGAGATTATATGGTTGTGGGGATTCCCGTGCTCATGGGAGGACTCGTTTCCATTCTCCCAGGAGCATTTTTTGAGGCCTTTCCAGCCACGGTTCATGCATTATTGAAGAACGGCCTGGTGGTTGGAATCATGCTGGTCCTTGCCCTGGAACACCTCTTGCTCCCGCGGAGGTTGTGAGGTTTTCCGCGAGGAGCGGGGATACTGGAATGGTGGAATAATGGGTGAGAAGAATGAAAACGATAAACAATGGCTTTTTCCGTTTTTACTTCCCATTATTCCAATATTCCATCATTCCATGTGGTCTATTCCGTCACTCCATGAGGATAACATAAGTCGATTATGAAAACTCCAGTGATAAATATCTTGACAAAGATTCACCGGGTTATGTATGATTTGCGGGCTTTTGAGGGTCTAAGGTAGCGTTTGATCAACCGTTAATGTAAAACTGAGGAGGTCTGAGATGAAGATTTTTAAGACCGAGGAATATATCAACAAAGAAAATCCAACCCCTGGCAAGCCTTATCGGCCCGAAATTCTAACCGAAGCGCATAACGCGAAAAATCTCGGTGGAATGTTCGGCCTGCTCGTTTCCGGTA
The DNA here is from genome assembly GCA_030608745.1 of Pseudomonadota bacterium. Classification (GTDB taxonomy): domain Bacteria; phylum Desulfobacterota; class BSN033; order WVXP01. The sequence goes on from JAUWDQ010000182.1 coordinate 873, forward strand.
GCCAGGTGCCCTATCATTACCACAAGAACCGCGAATCCATCATCATCGTCATAAGCGGGGAGGCAATTGAGGTCATTGAGGGCGAAGAGATTCCTATCAAGGCCGGTGATGTCCTCCATATACCTTCAGGGGAAAAACATACGACAATAAATAGATCGGATAAGGATTTTCGCTACCTCGAATTTTATACCTGTCCACCCCTCTCAGCCGACTTCGTAGAGGTGAAGGAGTAGACAGGATAATTTCTTTCTCAATTTTCGCTAATTCAGCCGAGAGAACGCATGTGTATTTAGGTAGATTTTTTGATTGCAAGATTAACGGCTTTGTAAAAAGTCCAACTGCTGCGTTACACTTCATCTTTCGTCATTGCGACGTACTGTAAGTACGTCTCATTCCTCAAGATTCGCAAGCCTTGCATTTGGATCTTTTTACTTTGCCGTCCCATTTTTGACTTTTTACGAGGTTATCAAAATTGAAGAAATGCCATTTCAAAGCGTATCTTTTCTGAAGGAGAAGCGAACCCGATGAGTGTAAAGAATATTACAGTCATAGGCCTTGGGGCGATGGGAACTCCTATAGCCACGTTCCTCTTAAAGGGAGGTTATCATGTGACAGGCTTTGACATCGCTAAGAAACGGATGTCGAATTTAGTCCCTCTTGGTCTGAAAGCGACTAAGTCCCCGAAGGAAGCAGCAAAGGGAGCGGATCTTATCCTATTATCTCTTCCAAACTGGGACGTTATACGGGAGGTTGTGGAAGGAAAAGGAGGAATTCTTGAGGGGGCGAAAAAGGGTCAGATTATTATTGATACCAGCACGGTTCCCCCATGGGAGAGTGAGGCCATGGCGGAGAGGTTGGCAAGAAAGGGGATCGATTGGATGGATGTTCCGATCTCAGGCGCTGCCAACCAAGCCAGGGTGGGTAACATGGTTTTCATGGTTGGGGGGAAAAAATCAATTTTCAACAAGGTTAAGCCGGTGCTCGATAAAGTGGGTAAAAAAACGGTCTACGTCGGGAAGAACGGCGATGCCGCCATGCTGAAGCTTATCGTTAACCATACCCTTTTCCTCAATCAGGCTGCCGCTATAGAAGGGTTAGTGCTTGGGCTCAAGGCCGGCCTCGACCCCGATATCATGCTCGATGTCTTGACCTCCGGGGCTGCTGGAAGTGATTTGATTGCAGCGCGTGGGAGGGACATGCTTATGGGTAATTTCGCAGCGAAAGGTCCCGTATGGTTGGCCATCAAGGACCTTGGACTTTCCCTGGAGAGTGCGAGACAACTGGGTGTTATCGTACCAATGGGTGGATTATATTACCAGTTACTGCTCAACGCTCAGTATAATGGTTGGGATCAAAGTGACGCCACGGTTGTCATGAAAATCTATGAGCAGCTAGCCGGCGGAATCACCAGGAAGATCCAGAAGTCACCCTCAAGGAAGAAAAGGGGGTGATTTCAAGGAATACCAGTTGGAATAGTGACGGCTTCGTAAAAAGTCCATCTGCCGTTCGACATGCTCACGGCCCTGAGCAAAGCCGAAGGGCTGCGTTCCGCTTCATCCTTCGTTACTGCACCGTACTTCTATGTACGCCTTCATTCCTCAGGATTTGCGCGCCTTGCATCTGGATCTTTTTTCTTTGCCGTCTTATTTCGACTTTTAACAATGCCGTCAACATTGACCGGAAAATTTAGGGCTTCCTTACGGAATTCCGGCAAACCAATTCCATTGATTTGTGGTTGAAATCTAATATAGACCCAGGATCGGCGAATCTGCGTATTTCAAAGCAGTAGTCCCACACCGGAGCCTTTTACTTCTCTACCTCTATTCCCCCCATGGCCTAGAATTTCCACAAAATTGTGGAAATATCTGTTGATAACTTATTGTCATATCAATCCAAGTACTCAATAATTTGGAAAGTTTAGCGAATTGCCTAGAAATTAGGCAAATCTAAAATCTTAATAATATCAATTAGTTATCTTCTCCACAAGCGTTATTATATGACTTTCGACTCGGCCTAAATTCTGGGCGATAAAAATTCCACAAAGATTGAGGGAACCTATGTCCAAAAACTGGACAAGGTCGATAAAGACGAACTGATGGCCAAATTTAAGGGGCTCAATAGGGAAATGAAGGAGAAAGGGGGAGGAAATATTTCAAGTTGAATTAATCAGAGGAATGGCGTAATTCGGTCTGGGGGTAATTCAATGGGGGAAGAAGCGTTTGCATTGCATTTCATGGGGAACACCGTTGGCCCTGAGCGTAATTTGCTGGAGGAGGGAGGCACCCCTTGAGGGTAAACAGGGTAAGGATCTTGAGAAGGAAAGCAGGAAGGAAATTGGGAGAATATCAGAACCGTGAATAGAGGCGTGAGCCTACTAATGGTCCAACAATGTCAAACCGCTATAGTGGCAGCACAATCTACTTTCGAAACTATTATCGAAAACCCTCTTCTTGCCGTCCTGAAATTTAATACGGACGAAGCACAAGCCGCCTGGAACCTCGGACTTCCACTCTTCAACTACCCTGCCCAAGCCCCAAGAATTGAACCGGCTGTGGAAAACCTTATCTCCCACGTGGAGATAGGTTTGGGGATCTCGCACATTCACCGTCCTTCAGGACTATCGGCTCCGTGGGTTCGCGGATTAATTTGCGATATCGGCGCATCCTGGATCGAGTCCGATCCTTTTCCTTTCTCTCCCACCTCCGGTGGATCCAAAACCACTGATCGGGATAGCGCCTGATGATGGACTCCAAAACCTCGGTATGGCGCTGGGTGTTGGCCCGGATATCCTCGGCCTTCTCCCCGGTCTCGATCAACTCTACTGGGGGCTCAGCCACAAAGCGATGCCTCCCCCCCTCCAACCTGATGGTGTAAGCTGGAATGACCGCTGCCCCGGTTTTGAGTGCAAAAAATGCCGCAGCCGGGGTGGTTGAAGCCTTTTTGCCGAAGAATTCAACTGGGATCCCCTGGCTCCTTTTCTCCCTTTGGTCTATGAGAATCCCCACCATCTTATTCCGCCGCAGTGCCGACACCACCTGATAGGCCACCCTCTTTGAACTTAACACTTGCAATCCCGCCGATCTCCTCACCTCTCCGATGAATCGATCTAACCTCTTGTTTTTCTTCAAAGGTCGGGCAATGGCCATGAGATTACCCTCAAAAACCCTGGACATACACGCCATCAGCTCCCAATTGCCGATGTGACCGAGAAGGAAGATGATCCCCTTCCCCCTCTTCAAGGCCTCCTCTACGTGGGATCGCCCCTCCATTTCCACCTTTTCCATGAGCTTCTCATGTTTTACCTTGGGGAATCGGAGGAATTCGATGAGGTTCATGCCGAGATTTTCGAAATTCCGGAGGGCAATCCCCCTGATTTCATTCCCGTTCTTCTCCCCTCCGAATGCAAGTTCCAGGTTCTTAAGGGCCACGTGGCGGTGTTCGAAATCGAGGAAATAGGCCAGGCGCCCGAGCTGTCTCCCGGCCCAAAGGGCGAACCCGTCGGGAAATAGATTGATCAGAAGACCAAAGCCTCGAATGACCAAATATGTAAGATATTGTACCAATTGTCCCAACGCCTAAGGGTTACTCGCCTTCATATGGAAGCGCTTCATCGATCAACATGACGGGAATATCGTCTCGAATGGGATAGAGCAGCTTACAGCTCTTACAGATCAACCCATCCTCTTTTTCGGCCACAACGATATCGCCCTTACATTTCGGACAGGCCAAAATCTCCAACAGTTCCTTATCAATCACCATGATATCCCCCCCTATTTCAACGCTTCTTGGGCGATAATCCATTGAACGGCATTATATAAATCCCGGGCAATGAAACTGGGCTTTCCCCTCCACTGACCATCGCGATACGCCAGCTCACCTTTCCCGTATCCCGTCAACACTAAAATCCCCTTTGTCCCTATCTTGTGGCCGAAGTCCACATCGATGATCCGATCCCCGATCATATATGACCTTGTCGGATCTATACCAAGGTCATTGCAAGCCCTCTCAATCATCCCAGTGGCCGGTTTCCTGCACTGACAGCGTCTCCGATATTCGGGCGGACCGAAGTCGGGGTGATGAGGACAGTAATAGATCCCGTCCACATGAGCCCCATCTGCCCTCAATAGATTCTCCATCTTTCGATGGACCTCTCCCACCAATGATTCGGGAAACATCCCCCTTGCCACCCCCGATTGGTTGGTCACCACAACCGCCTTTAAACCACTGTCATTGATCAGTCTTATGGCCTTTGCCGTCCTCGGTAGCAACTGAAATCGATCGACATGGTTGATATAGCCCATCTCCTCGTTGATAGTTCCATCCCGATCGAGAAATACGGCCCTACTGGGAAATGCCATACGATCAACGATCCCGTCTTTGAAGTTGGTATATTACTACTCACGTTTCAGTGGCTTGTCAAGGAATTTTCAGGAGATCTCTGGAAAGAGCGAAGCTCAAGAGGGAATGGGATTGGCAAAGGGGGGATTCAACGCTGATCCTCATGGTAAGAAAGTTGAAAGCCACTCTTGGGATTATATCTCAGGTAGGAGCAGAAGGTCATCCAGTCACCCACGTTAAAATAGGCCTTCTCCTTTCCAT
>JAUWDQ010000061.1 GCA_030608745.1 Pseudomonadota bacterium
ACTACATAATCCACCTTTTTGCTGATGCTCGAGGCCGTTTTTCCCCCAAGAGATTCGACCAAATCCCTAGCCTCATCCCGGGTAAAGGAATCCAAGGCACCGGTGAAGACAAAGGTGAGGCCTTTTAATTTAGCCATCTCGTCGACTCCTGGCTCAACAATGGCCAGGCCGGCCTCTTGTAACTTCTCCATCACCTCCCGATTCCTCTGATCCGTGAAGAATCGAACCACGCTCTGGGCGAGCTCCGGTCCTACCTCCATTATAGCCAACAGCTCCTCCTCCGTAACTCGAAAAAAAATGCTAAGCGATTTGAACTCTTTGGCTAAGACCTCCGACAGGTGTTCCCCCACATGGCGAACCCCCAGGCCATAGATAAACTTGGCCAAAGGCTTCTTCTTACTCCCTTCAATGGCATTGAGGATATTTTGGGCGGACTTATCCGCCATCCTATCCAGGGCAACGAGGTCCTCTTTGGAAAGGCGATAGAGGTCGGATACATTCCTTACCATCCCCTTGTCCACCAATTGGGCAACCAACTTATCCCCCAATCCATCGATATCCATGGCGCGCTTTGATGCGAAGTGTTTGATCCTACCCTTGAGTTGAGCGGGACACGACAGGCCTATGCACCGGTGTGCCGCCTCATTTTCAAGGCGAACCACCTCAGCTCCGCATACGCGACATCTATCGGGAATGTGATACCTCCTTTCACCCCCGGTCCTCTTGGATTCCACCATCTTGACAACCTCGGGAATGACGTCTCCCGCCCTTTGAACGATCACGGTATCCCCTATTCGAATATCTTTCTTATCTATTTCATCCTGGTTATGCAGGGTTGCCCTGCTAATCTCAATACCCCCCACCCTCACCGGCTCCAAAATCGCCACCGGCGTGATGGCTCCGGTCCTGCCCACTTGGGCAATGATATCCAAGACCCTGGTCGTCTCCTGTTTCGGTCTAAATTTGTAAGCCAAAGCCCAACGGGGATTCCGGGAGATCACCCCCAATCTAGATTGAAGATCGAGATCGTCCACCTTTATGACAACCCCATCGATTTCATAGGGCAATGACTCCCTTTGTTGAGAAATTTCATTGTAATATCCGATGGCTTCGTCGATATCTTGACACTGCCTCGCCAAGGGGTTAGCCCGAAGCCCCCAATGGGGAAGGGTATTGAGAAACTGCCAATGCATCGTAAAGGTATGTCCCACAACTTCTCCCAGGCCATAGAAGAAGATATTTAAAGGCCTCCCTGCCGTAATACTGGGATCCAGTTGTCTTAAAGAGCCAGCAGCTGCATTCCTCGGATTTGCAAATAAGGGTTCGCCCAAAGCCTCACGCTTCTTGTTCAATTCCTTGAACCCTTTGATCTCCATATAGACCTCTCCCCTGACTTCAAGCCGCTCAGGAACGGGGATCTCTTTTCCTATGAGGGTCAGGGGAATACTCTTTATGGTCCGCAAGTTTTGGGTGATATTTTCGCCGTTAACCCCATCTCCGCGGGTCGATCCGACGACAAAATTCCCCCTCTCATAGAGCAACTCCACGGCCAAGCCATCCAACTTGGGCTCGGTGACGTACGTAATATCTCCATCCATTCCCAAGAATCGTTTCACCCTCTGATCGAATTCCCTCACTTCGATTTCGTTCTGCCCGTTGGCTAAACTGAGCATGGGGATGGTATGGGTTACCGCCTCGAACTCCTCCAAAGGGGGAGCACCAACCCGTTGGGTCGGGGAATTGGGATCGTAGAGTTCGGGATAATCCGCCTCCAGCTTCTCCAACTCCCTCATCATAGCATCATAGTCAGCATCGGAAATCTCGGGGTTGCCTAATACATAGTATCGATAGTTGTGATATTCGATAGCTTCCCGGAGTCGCTTGGCCCTTCGATTTATCGCATCTGTTGCCATAGAGCTATCCTCTGGAGTTTCTTCATCTTTACAGGGGGTATTTTTCTAACCTGTTAATCACCTGGGAACTCAGGACTTTGCCCCAGTTGGAACACCCCAACTGGAAGACTGGAATGATGGGGTAAGGAGAAAAAAATCTGTTGTTTCCGATTTTGGTACACATTATTCCACTATTCCAACAATCCATCATTCCAATTCTCCAAAAGATTACGCTTAGGGACAACGGTGTTCTGCCTAAGCTCAGGAAATTCCTGGATTATCCTTTATTTATCATTCTTGATGTCATTGTAAAAAGGCGAAATCAGACGGCAAAGAAAAAAGATCCAGATGCAAGGCGCGCAAATCCTGAGGAATGAGGCGTACATAGAAGTACGCTGCAATGATTTACCCTGTTAAATATTTTCTTTGTTTGATGTTACTGTTTTCAAGCAACTCCTATATCCCATATCTCTTGATATGGCTGCCTTCAATTTAACAGGGCAGGGGATGAAGCGCAACGCAGCAGATTGACTTTTTACGAAGCCGTCATTCTTCGGTATTGTAAATCGGGGAGGGTTGCTTGTCAATCTTCCCTGAATCGGGTTATCTGGCTGAGCATCCCCTTTTCCGCCTCCCTTTTTCGGAAAATCCAAGGCGAAGCAGGGATGATAATATCGTTATTTTCCTTTTTATTTAGATAGTTAAATAAGGTTTCTGATAATTTATTTGATTTTGATACATTAATTGGTGGTAATCATTGATATTTTCCGTTTTTGATGCCTTTTGTGCGCCTAGCTTCCTACGAATACAAAAACTATAAAGATTCTAGTTAGTTATAAAATTTTAAAATTTTCCCTTGACAAATGAAAATTTAAAGTCTAATAATAAGAAAAGTGGGATAAAGTGGTAAAAAGTGGTAGAAAAAGGGGAACCCACCATGTTCAGGGGCAGACATGAACATACTATCGACCCAAAGGGGAGGGTGAGTATACCTGCCAAATTTCGGGACGTTCTGGGCAAAAAGTACGACGACCGGCTCGTTATCACCAATTTCGACGGATGTTTGGTAGCTTACCCTTATGAGGAATGGATTCAACTGGAGGAAAAGGCCAGTTCGCTGTCGATGGTGAAGAAAGAGACACGGGCTTTTATGAGATTCTTCTATTCCAGCGCCATCGAGTGCACGCTGGACAAACAGGGAAGGATTCTCGTCCCTCAAACCCTAAGGGAATACGCAGATCTGGATAAGGAAGTCGTTTTGGTGGGACAGTTGAGGAAGATCGAGATCTGGTCGAAGAAGAGGTGGAGCGAGGAGATTGTTAAGGCCCATGAGAACTTTGATCAGATTAGCGACGTCCTTTCCGAATTGGGCCTTTGAGCGAATTCATAAGGGCATGGGGTCAGAAATAGGATAGCCAAGATATGACCTATGAACATTTCCCCGTGCTGGCAGAAGAGGTTATAGAATTTCTCGACCCACATCCCCATGGGATATATGTCGATGGTACCCTGGGTGGTGCAGGCCATGCCCTCAAGATTCTGGAACGAAGCTCACCGACGGGTCGGCTCATCGGTATCGATCGGGATGAAGAGGCCATCGAGGAGGCCCGAAAAAGGCTAAAACCATATGAAGCAAGAACCACCATCATTCATGGAAATTTCTCCGACCTGGGGGAGATATTGAGGGAACTGAAGATTGGCAAGGTAGATGCCATATTATTGGACTTGGGGGTTTCATATCAGCAATTGATCGATGGAAAGAGGGGATTCAGCTTTCAATCAGAGGGTCCCTTGGATATGAGGATGGATCGAACGGGGGGAAAACCTGCATCAAAACTGGTCAATACCCTCTCCCAAGGGGAACTGGAGGGAATCCTCCGGATGTATGGGGAAGGAAGATGGGCGAGGAGAATTGCCAGGGCCATCGTGAGGCATCGCCAAAAAACCCCCATTGCCACCACGAGCCAGCTGAGGGATATCATTTCCTCGGCCGTGTTGAAGCCACCACGTCGTATCCACCCCGCTACAAAAGCCTTTCAGGCGATCAGAATAGCGGTAAACGACGAGCTCAACAACTTGGAGAAGGTAATCCGTGATGGTATCCCCCTGGTGAAGAGCGGGGGACGACTCTGTATCATATCCTTTCATTCCCTGGAGGACCGAATCGTTAAAACGACCTTTCGGCAACACGAAAGGTCCCCGCAGTTAATAACTATTATCACCAAAAAACCTATCTGCTCCTCAAAAGGAGAAGTTTCGGCAAATCCCCGGGCCAGGAGCGCCAAACTCAGGGTTGCGGAAAGGGTTTGAAATGAACAGGATGATTCTTCCCTCACCGATGGCCTTTCTCACAAAGGGGATGGTAATTCCGGAAAAGGTTAAGGCCAGAGGAAGGGCCAGCGGCCTTCTTGCATTTTGCATCATCATAGCCGCCCTAATAGCCGGTTCCCTCTTCTACGTCTGGTCTCGGGTCCTGGTGATCAACCTGGGATACGACCTCTCGGAAGCCATGGAGGTGCATTGGAAGTTGGTTCAGGATAATAAGGAATTACAGATCGAGATAGCCAGCCTCAAATCCCTGGCAAGGATCGAACGGATTGCCCAGGAGGAGCTGGACATGGAGAAACCCCTCCCCGGGCAGATTATCTTGATGAAATGAGACGAAAATCCATAAATTGGACAAGAGCTCGTATATTCATTGTATTTGTCCTCCTTTTTCTCTGCTTTCCCTTTATCTTCCTCCGGATTGTTCAGCTCCAGCTCGTAAAGAAGGACGAGCTCTCACGATTGGCATCGAAGCAGCATCAGAGCATAATCACCTTCATTCCCAAAAGGGGAACCATTTATGATTTTAAGGGAAACAATTTGGCCGTGAGCATTGATGTAGATTCGGTCTACGCAAGGCCCCCTGAGGTAAAAAACCCATCTCAAACAGCCAAAAAGCTTGCCAATATCCTCGATCTCAATAAGGGCGCCTTGATAAAAAAGTTGAAAACGAAAAAGGGCTTCGTCTGGGTGAAGAGGAAAGTCACGCCAAAACAGACGACCCGGATCAAGGAGTCCGGACTCAAAGGCATACACTTCGTGAAGGAGAGCAGACGTTTCTATCCCCATTCCCATTTAGCCGCTCATCTCGTCGGATTTGTGGGGATAGACTCAAAAGGCCTAGAGGGTATAGAGGCTAAATACGATGGCATCCTCTCGGGGAACGCGACGCGACTCATACTGGGGAGGGATGCCTTTGGAAGAGAAATTATTACGGAGATCCCAATCCCGGGAAAATCGCCTGAGAATTACAACCTCTACTTGACCATTGACACAAACATTCAATACATCGTGGAGAAGGAATTGAAGCGGGCCGTGGAAGGACAAGGGGCGAAAAAGGGGATGGGTGTCGTTATGGACCCCGGCACTGGTAAAATCTTAGCTATGGCCAATTACCCCTCCTTTAACCCCAATCGATTTGGGGATACTTCCCCAAAGACGTGGAGAAATAGGGTGGTTACTGATGTCTTTGAACCCGGCTCCGTTTTTAAGGTATTCCTGACTTCGACCGCCCTCGAGGAGAAGGTGGCCAAAAGACACGATATCTTCTTCTGCGAAAATGGGGCCTACGTCCTTTCGGGAAAAACCATCCGCGATGTAAAAAAATATGGGTGGCTCAGCCTTGAACATATCATCAAGTATTCCAGCAATATAGGCGCGGTGAAGATCGCTGAACGGGTAGGAAGGAAGAAATTTTATCAGTACATTAGGGGATTTGGCTTTGGCCATAAGACGGGTATCGATCTACCCGGCGAAGCCATGGGGATCATTAGGCGTCCCAAAACGTGGTCCAAGGTCGCCTTGGGAAACATCGCCTTTGGGCAAGGAATCGCCGCAACATCCATTCAACTCATAACCGCCACATCCGCCATCGCCAACGGGGGAAAACTGCTGAGGCCCTATGTGGTCGATAGGATCGTCGATTCGAAAGGAAAAATGATAAGCCAATCCCATCCCGTAATCATCAGGCGTGTGTTGTCCGAAGAGGTGGCTGAAATAATGACCTCTATCCTCACAGGCGTTGTGAGAAAAGGGGGGACTGGTACGAGGGCAGCCCTGTCATATTATGAGGCTGCGGGAAAAACGGGAACGGCCCAGAAGGTTGATAGCCTCGTGGGAGGCTACTACGAGGACCGATTCATCAGCACCTTCGTGGGTTATGTGCCCAGCAATCAGCCGCGTCTGGTTATTCTTGTGGTAATCGATGAACCGCAGGGGATCCCCTATGGGGGAAGGGTAGCTGGGCCCGTCTTCAAGAATATCGCCGAGCGATCGCTCCAGTATCTCAATATCCCCTCAACAAGAGGACCTATCTTGGCCAAGGCCTCGACAAAGAAAACAACTTGGCGGCCCCTGAAAAAGACCGCCCGTGAAGCGATGTATCGGGGGAAACCTTCGAGGAGGATGCCCGATCTTAGGAGATTGAGTATACGTGCCGCCTTAAATAGGGTAAGGGATTTGGAGTTATTGGTTGCGGTTTCGGGTAGCGGGAGAATGGTCCATCAACGCCCCAGGCCGGGGACAATAGTGGAAAAGGGAAACGCCTGTTTTCTCACCTTTAGGCCGGATTCTTGAGACCATGGGATAAATATCGATGGAACTGAGGGACTTGGTGAAGGGCTTGGAACACGGGCAAATCCACGGGCAGATGTCCATCGAGATTGGGGGAGTTGCCTACAATTCGAAACAGGTAGAGAGGGACTCCGTCTTCGTTGCCATGAAGGGAGAAGAGGTAGATGGACACGACTATATAGAAGAAGCCATTGAAAAGGGAGCACGTGCGGTGGTTCTTGAGGACGAAAATCGAAGGATCGGAGGGATTCCAACGGTGGTGGTACCCAACAGCCGCAAGGCCCTGGGCACTATCTCAACGGCTTTCTTCAGGAACCCCTCCGCCAAGATGACGCTTATTGGCATCACCGGCACGAATGGGAAAACCACCACGGCATATCTTGCCGAATCCATCCTGAGAGGGGCGGGCTTCAAAACCGGCGTTATCGGAACCATCGACTACCATTTCGGGGGAACTGTCCACAGGGCGGCAACGACAACCCCCGAATCCTATGATCTCCAAGAAATGTTGAAGCACATGCTGGAGGAAGGGGTCTCCCATGTCATCATGGAGGTCTCCTCCCATGCCTTACATCAGCACAGAATAGAGGGATGCCATTTCGATATCGGGGTTTTCACCAATTGTACTCCGGATCACCTCGATTACCACAAGACAATGGATCACTATTTCGAGAGTAAGACCAGCCTCTTTACCCACTTTTTACAGAAAAGCGTGAAACCTCAATCATTGGCCCTCATCAATCTCGACGACCCCAAGGGACGTCTTCTCTGGGAGAAGCTGTACTTGCCTAAGATGAGCTATGGCCTAAAGGGAGAGAGAAACATCTATGCCAGGGATATCCATTCCTCTATTAACGATCTTTCAGCCATGGCCATTACACCCAGGGGAAATTTCCCCTTTTCCTCTCCCCTCCTGGGGGAGTTTAACCTCTATAATATCCTCGCCTCGGTGGGAATCGGTCTTGCCCTAAAGGTGGATTTGGAGAAAGTTCGAGGTGGCATTGAGGCCCTTGACGGCGTGCTGGGGAGGGTTGAGAGGATCGACAATGAGAAGGGTTTTCACATCTTCGTTGACTACGCCCACACGCCCGATGCATTGGAGCGGATTCTAAAGACCATGGTGAACCTCAAGGAAAGGGGAAAGCTCATCACTGTTTTCGGTTGCGGCGGGGACCGCGATAGGGGTAAGCGGCCTCGCATGGGGGCGATAGCCGGCCGTTATAGCGATCTCGCGGTGATCACCTCTGACAACCCGCGGACCGAGGACCCAGGGGCCATTATCAGGGAAATCGAGGAAGGAATGAAGACCGAGCCCATTGGCGAGATCGACCGGGAGAAGTTGTCGAGAGGGTTCAAGGTGAAGGGATACGTCAAAGTCTTAGATAGAAGGGAAGGCATCCGACTGGCTATCAACCTGGCTAGAGCCGGGGATGTGGTCGTGATCGCGGGAAAAGGCCATGAGGATTATCAGATCATCGGGAGGGAAAGGCACCCCTTCGACGATCGATATGAGGTCACCGAGGCCTTGAGAAACGCTCATGATGAGAAATAGCTTTCCCCTCCAGGATATCGTGGATTCGACGGGAGGTAGGCTGATAAGCGGTGTTCCCGGGAAGGTATTCGGGGGAATCTCAATCGACTCACGGACAATCAAAAGAGGGGATCTCTTCGTCGCCCTGAGGGGAGTAAAATTCGATGGACACCAATTCGTGCAGGAGGCCATGGAGAAGGGAGGAGAGGGGTTCGTCATCGAGAACGAAGCCTTGGGGCAGAAGGGCACCATCATCCCGAGGGGAAAGGCCGTCATTGTAGTGGGGGATACCTTGAGAGCTCTGGGAGATATCGCCCATTTCTGGAGGGAAAAACATCCTATCCCCCTTATCGCCGTTGCCGGAAGCAACGGGAAAACAACCACCAAGGAAATCATCTCGACGCTCCTCGAGGGATCCTTCAGGATACTGAAAACCTGGGGAAATCTAAATAATCTCGTGGGACTTCCCCTTACCCTATTGAACCTCTGCCCCGACCACAATATGGCCGTGGTGGAGATGGGCATGAATGTGAAGGGGGAGATAGAAAGGATGACCCAGATTGCCACCCCTGACGTCGGCCTCATAACCAATATCAACGAAGCTCACCTGGAGGGGCTTGGTACCTTTGAGGAATTGATAAAGGCAAAGGGGGAATTATGGGATAGCATGCGACCCGATGGGGTGATTGTGGTCAACCAAGACGATATAAACGTGATGAAATTGGCGGAAGGCTACCGTGGCAAAAGGGTCACTTTCGGCTTGGAGTCCCCCAGTGATGTAATGGCCAAAGAGATCAGCATCGAAGGGGTGAGGGGGGTCCGGTTTACCTTGGTCCTGAGGGGAGAAGAGCTTGAAGTCGCCTTTCCCATGATGGGAATCTCCTCCGTATATAATGCTTTGGCTGGCACGGCAGCAGCCTCGGTTCTTGGGATGCAGTTGAAAAAAATCAAAGAGCGACTGGAATTGGTTAAACCCTTTTCCATGCGCATGGAGATCATACGGTTGGAGGGCGGGGCTACCATCATCAACGATGCATATAACGCGAACCCCAAGTCCATGGAACTAGCCCTGAAGGCCCTCTCGGAGGTGAAGGAAGCGGAAAGGGGGGTCGCCGTCTTGGGAGATATGTTGGAATTGGGCCGCTTCAGCGATGAAGCTCATGCGCAAATCGGGGAGAAGGTGGTCTCCTTTGGCGTGGACTTGTTGTTCACCCTGGGGGAAAGCGCGGAAATCATCGCCAAGAGGGCCCGGGAAGCGGGGTTAAACCAGGGTCGGATCACGGTCTCAAGAGACCACCGGAACCTCCTGTTTCGCCTAAAGAAGACGATAAAGCGGGGAGATTGGATCCTGGTGAAAGGGTCCAGGGCTATGTCCATGGAGAAGATCGTCCTTGGGCTCATGGGGGAAGAAGCGTAATGCTATACCACCTTATTTACCCTCTCCATACGGTCTATTCATTTCTCAACGTCTTTCGGTACATCACCTTCAGGACCATCTGTGCCACGATAACCGCCCTTGTGATCAGCTTCATCATCGGTCCGTGGCTGATAAAAAAACTGATGGAATTTCAACTGGGTCAATCCATTCGGGAAGATGTGCCCAGGTCACATTTGGCCAAAGAAGGAACCCCCACCATGGGAGGTATATTAATCCTCTTCGCATTAATCGCACCGACCCTTCTGTGGGCCAACCTCACCAATAAATATGTGTGGCTCGTCTTGCTCACCACCTTTGGCTTCAGCCTCATCGGCTTTATCGACGACCTCAAGAAGGTGAGGGACAGGGATGGCATGGGGATAAAAGCCAGATATAAGTTCCCCCTTCAGATTGGCATCGCCCTGGCGGTCAGTTGGGTCCTCTACGGCCCCTTCGACTTCAGCACCCAGCTATGGGTCCCCTTCTTCAAGAGGCTAGCCCCTAACTTGGGTTGGTTATACATCCCCTTTGCCGTAGCGGTCATCGTGGGGACCTCCAATGCGGTCAACCTCACCGATGGGTTGGATGGGTTGGCCATCGGCCCAGTCATGATCTCTGGGGCGACTTTTCTCATCTTCAGCTATCTATCCGGGCACTACAAATTCGCCCACTACCTTCAAATCGCCTTTGTCAGAGGCAGTGGGGAATTAACTATCTTCTGCGGAGGGTTGGTGGGCGCTGGTCTGGGGTTCCTTTGGTTTAACACCTATCCAGCACAGGTCTTCATGGGGGATACGGGGTCTCTTGCGCTCGGAGCGGCCTTGGGAACGGTGGCCCTGGTGACCAAACATGAGGTCCCTCTCGCTATCGTAGGCGGGATATTCGTATTGGAAACCATCTCCGTAATCATTCAGGTGGTTTCCTTCAGGCTCAGGAAAAGACGGATTTTCAGGATGGCCCCCCTTCATCACCATTTCGAACTGAAGGGGTGGGTGGAGCCAAAGGTGATCGTGAGGTTTTGGATCATCGCGATCATTCTGGGACTTGTGGCTATCAGCACGTTGAAGCTGAGGTAATCCTCCATTACGGGGAATCCGGTGGAATTGGAGGGGAAGAGAGTCTTAGTGGTGGGATTGGCCAGGACGGGAATAGGTGTTGTCCGATTTCTGGCCGAGCAGCGGGCGCGCGTTATGGTGACTGACATTCAATCCGCCGATGAACTGGGGCCGTACCTCTCCGAGATAACGGGACTCAATGTGGGGACCGAGTTGGGGGAGCACAGGATCGAAACCTTTTTGAACTCCGACCTGATCGTCGTCAGCCCAGGGGTTCCACTCGGTATCGAACCCATCGCGGCTGCTCGGGAAAAGGGCATTGAGGTCGTAAGCGAAATTGAGCTGGCGTGCCGGTTCATCCGAGATCCCATCATCGGGGTAACGGGAACGAACGGGAAGACCACTACTACTATCCTCCTCGGGGATGTGCTCAGGGTATCCGGCAAGAAGGTCTTCGTCGGGGGAAACGTGGGTAGCCCCCTGATCGATTGCGCCGGACGGGGTAAATGGGATTATGTAGTAGCCGAGATCAGCAGCTTTCAACTGGAAGGGATTCACGAATTTAGGCCCTATATCGGCCTCATGCTCAATATCACCGAGGACCACTTAGACCGATATCCCCATTATGAGGAGTACATGAAGGCCAAGTTTCGCCTCTTTTTGAACCAGCGGGATTCGGATTTTGCCGTCCTCAACGCCGATGACGGAACCATCAACGCCATGAGCTCTGAAATCAAGGCGAGAAAATGGTTTTTCAGCCTGGCATCTCCCTTGAAGGTGGGGGCATTCTTTGACCGCGACTCCCTCATCTACCGTGATCCAAAGGGAAAGGTTGAACGCTTCAAACTCGCAAAGGTTCCCCTGAGGGGAATCCACAATATCGAGAATATGTTATCTGTTGTGGCCACGGCTAAAATCTGCTCCTGTCCACAGGAGGTTATCCAAACGGCCCTGGAGTCCTTCAGGGGGCTTCCCCACCGTTTGGAATTCGTAAGGGAACTCGACGGTGTAAGCTTTTACAATGATTCCAAGGGGACCAATGTTGGCTCCGTAGTCAAGTCCTTAATGAGCTTCCAGGAGCCCATCATTTTGATCGCTGGGGGAAAGGACAAGGGGGGAGATTACGGCCCTCTAAAAGGAATCGTCAAGGAAAGAGTGAAGCGGCTCATCCTAATAGGTGAAGCGAGACGGAGGCTGGCCAAGGCCTTGGGAAGATCCGTCCCAACGACCGAAGCCGATACCCT
>JAUWDQ010000137.1 GCA_030608745.1 Pseudomonadota bacterium
GTTGGTGCGCTCTACATTCTAATACGTTATGGGACAAAGCAGCGCCCAATGCGTTCTTTGCAGTGAAGCGAGCTTTAGAATGGTCAATAATTCTTTTCTGGGAGCGAAAGGGAATTTGGCCAACAGACCAGCGAAGCGAAGGGATAGGGGTGTCCAATTACGGAAGAAAACTGGAAGTGTGGTAACTGAGCTGCCAAGGGACTGGAGGGAATCTTTTTGATGAGGCACAAGCTATCCTTTACCCTCAATGGGGATCGTACAGAGGTGGAGATCGAGGCCCACTGGACCCTGCTCCATCTCTTGAGGGATCGTTTCGAATTGACGGGGACGAAGGAGGGATGTGGGAAGGGAGAATGCGGGTCCTGCACGGTGATAGTGGATGGTAAGGCCGTCAATGCCTGTCTCTACCCGGCAGTGGAACTGGAGGGGAGGGAGGTGTTGACCATAGAGGGGCTCACCGACGCGGGGGGGGACCTCCATTCCATCCAGAAGGCCTTTGTGGAGCATGGGGCAGTTCAATGCGGCTTCTGTACACCCGGTATGGTAATGTCGGCCAAGGCCCTTCTGGACGAAAACCTGAAGCCCTCGGAGGAAGAGATCCGGATGGCTATTGCGGGAAATTTCTGTCGATGTACCGGATATATTCAGATCATCGAGGCGATTAAAACCGCCAGCAAGGGGAGATAACGATGGAGGAATTCGGTAGCGTCGGCAAGAGGATTCCCAAAGGCGATGCTCGGGACAAGGTAACAGGGAGGGCCATGTACATGGATGACCTCAAGGTTCCGGGAATGCTGTATGGAAAGATCCTCTTTAGCAAATTTCCCCATGCCAAGATCCTCCGCATCGATAGCTCCAAGGCGGAGAAGCTGATGGGCGTGCGTGCGGTGCTGACGGGAAGGGATATTCCTCCCATCCGGTTTGGATTCTTAAAGGATAACGTGCCCCTGAAGTGGGGAAAGGTCCGGTCCTACAGGGACGAAGTGGCCGCCATCGCAGCCATCGATCCTGATATTGCGGAGGAAGCCATAAACCTCATCGAGGTTGAGTATGAGGCTTTGCCCGGGGTATTCGACCCTAAGGAGGCCATGAGGGAGGGGGCCCCCTTGGTCCATGAGGTTGATGCAAGGGGCAATTCCATAGAGAGCAACGTGCTGCAACTCCCATGGAAGCTGGTGGCAGGGGACGTGGATAAGGCAAGGAGTGGGTCGGATTATATCGCGGAGGATCGGCTAAAAGCCACGTGGGTTACCCATGTGTGTATGGGGACCATGGGGATCATTGCGGAATTCGACCTGAGAAACAACCTCACCGTCTATGCTAATACCCAGATTCCCTACTTGGCCCAAAGGGATTACAGCGATGCCCTGGCCGCCATGGGCCTAAAGGGGAGCAAGGCCCGCATCATCCAGCCCGCCATAGGCGGGGGCTTTGGGAGCAAATTGGATACCTACGGCCAGGACTATATCGCCATCTTGCTGGCCCATAAAACCCGGAAACCGGTAAAGATTCAATTCACCCGTGAAGAGGAATTCTTCGCCACATCACCCCGTCAGCCCGCAATTATCAATATCACCCAGGGCTGTACCAGGGATGGAAAGCTCACCTTCAGGGATGTCTCCATGATCCTGGACAATGGGGCCTATGCATCGTGGGGTGCGACGACTCCGTCGGTCATGATGATGCCCATCTCATCCCTCTATAAGGTCCCCAACATCCGTTATATTGCCAGATGCGTTTATACAAATAACACGTGGAGCCAGGCGATGCGGGGATATGGAAACCCCCAGGCCACCTTCGGCATCGAGTGCAATCTGGACCATTTGGCTGAGATGGCCGGAGTTGACCCTGTGGAGATAAGGCTCATCAATTCTAATACCCCGGGGGAGGTTACCCCCCAAAGGTTCAAGGTTACCTCCTGCGGCTTGAGAGAGTGCATTGAAAAGGTTGCGGAACGCCTGGACTGGGAGCCGAAGCACGGCAGGCGAGATGGCAGAGGGGTTGGGATGGCTTCGCTCATCCATGTGGGCGGGGGCGCTCGGGTATATAAGTCGGATGGGTGTGGGACAATCATTAAGGTGGATGACTTTGGGTCAGTTGATGTCTTCACGGGAGCCACGGATATCGGCCAGGGATCCGACACCGTCATCGCCCAGGTCGTTGCCGAGGTACTGGGGGTGGGGGTTGAGGATATAAATGTCGTCGATAACGATACGGAAGTCTGCCCATGGGATGTGGGGGTTCACGCTTCCAGAACTACCTTCGTGGCGTGTAACTCCGCTATTGGCGCGGCCAAGAAGGTGAAGGAGCAGATTTTGGAACTGGCAGCGGGCTATGTGGAGACACAGAAGGACAAGGATGGTGGCAAACGCGAGATAAAGTTGGATGAGGATCCCAGCAACCTAACTATCAAGGATAGGATGGTTTTTTCAAAGAGGGGTCCCGAGACGAAGATCCCCCTGGGGAAGATCCTCCGGGGAAGCCATTATAAGACGAGTGGGAAGATGGTCATGGCAGAATATTTCTATGATCCCGACAATGAGAACCTGGACCGCGAGTTCAAGGGGAATCTCTCCATGACCTATGCCTACGGTACCCACGGGGTGGAGGTGGAGGTAGATCGGGAGACGGGCAAGGTCAAGATCCTCAAATACGTCGCCGCCCACGACGTGGGGCGGGCAATCAACCCCATGCTTTTAGAAGGGCAAATCTATGGGGCCGTTTGTATGGGTGTAGGGTATGGGTTGACGGAGCAGTTGATCCTGGATAAGGGGGAATGTATGAATCCCAACTTTCGGGACTATAAGATCCTGACGGCCAAGGATCTGATACCAGTGGAGCCCATCATCGTAGAGACGCTGGATAGGGATGGTCCCTTTGGGGCAAAGGGGATTGGAGAGCCTGGTTGCGTCCCTACGGCCCCGGCCATCGTCAATGCCATCTACGATGCCATCGGAGTCAGGATCTACGATCTTCCGATTACTCCGGAGAAAATACTGAGGGCCCTGAGGGAGAAGGAAGGTAAGAACACTCAGTGAGGAAGGAGACCGAATACAGGGAGGATGAGATCTTCAGCAGGGTTCCTCGGTTTTCTTGTCGGTGGGCAATGAACCCGGCGGAAGGGTATCATTCATTATGGCAGAGGATTCCATCGAAAATCCTGTAGAGGGTGAAGTACCCCTCCTTCCAACTCTGGATTTCCGCGAGCGCCTCCCGATCCCTTAAATTCCCACAAATCGAGGCCATTATATTCCCACCTTTGAAGATGACTTTACCGTCTTTCCGGCCATTTTTGATCATAAGGGCGATATCGATTTTGCTGAGGGAAATCGATTTGATAACTTGATGGATATCGGCGCAGAGTATTTCCCCGCTGAACCCTTTCCCTTTGGAAGCCGGTTCGGACTTTGTCATTTCCCTGAGGGGACGATAGGTGCTCTCTTTGGTTTTCGATGGGCTTGCTATGTTCATGGCTTCCCTCTCTCACAAAAAAACCGGGCATCCTTTTGGGAAAGCCCGGTCTTGTGGACGTACCGATCTTTTCACTATCATGAGCTTCGGCAACCCGGCTGTCCCGTGTTTTCGGGACCCGTGGCTTTCCCTCCACCTTTGCTTTCGGCGGACGACCCCGCCTTACGACGGGTGTGGCGTTTCGGCTTCGTTTGTTACTATATAAGCAAGATTCATACCAAAAGTCCATAAAGGTTAAAACGCCGTTCCAAAGAATTATGGGAAGGCGTCTCATGTTTGAAATTTTCCCGTGATTACAACTAATTAGATATTATCCATCCTTAATGAAGTATGCCTTTCCGGCGAAGGTGAGGAGAATATCGGAAGCACGGTGACATTTTTTGTCCCCAGGAGGCCCGATTATCCCGGCGTTCATGAATCTACCTTCCTGGTGAGTACCTCTACCACAGGCCTGTCACGCAGCGCATTTCCCAATACGACCCTCTTTATCTTGGGATGCCCTTTCTCCAGTATCCGCTGAGCCAACTCTCTCCCCTTTTCAAGCCCCCCGGGAATGTCGGCCTTATTCAAAAAGGGAATGATAGTCGAATGGGAGGGAGTCCCCTTGGCCATTCCCCTTGGATGAATGATCAGTTCGGCAATGGCCTCGCCGGTTACCTTCTCCCCCAACGGCAAGCCCGTTAACTCGGAGACGATATGGGGCCGAAAGACCTGGTCCTTCGATAATTCAACGCCGATGCTATCGATTCCCACTACCACAACCACCAAGGATGTCTTTGAGGGGATGACGGGCTCGTTCTCCCCTGGGGCCTTGAGGGGAAGTCGGGCAGCCCCATCGGCTTCGACGATGATGTGGTCAACCTCATCTAACGCACCCAGCCGATCGATCAGCTCGGGGCTCACTCCTTTCAGTTTCTTCGTTTCCGGCAATCGCCTCTCGACTAAGGTAAAATGCCGATATCGATGGATCAGGCCGGGGATGGTTTGTATGATATCCCCTGCCCCTTCCCTCACCAAGAGGAAGGGGGTATCCTTATCGGAGGGTTTAAAGATCTTGGTTGTGGTAGAGGTGATGACATGATTTCCAAGGGCTGCCAATTCCCCTGCTATGGCGAACATCAAGCTGGTCTTACCCCCAGCCCCGACCAGGCAGATTATCCGATGCCGGTCCAATTCCAGGGCTTCCCTGCAGGTCTCAACGGGGTATTTGACGATCTCTCGAAGATCAATTGAGTCTTGATACTGCAAGAAACCTCCGGAAGCGGGCGCGGTTGATCTCGCCCTATGGAAAACCCGGGGCCGGAGTACTAACCGCCCCAGGGCATTTTGGAGTACGTCTCGGAGAGCTTATCTCGGTACTCACGGAAAAACCGCTCGTGACCCTTTTCCCAACCTGACAGCATCATGAAAGCTTCTTTGGCTTTTCCCCCGGTTTCATTGGCCATCTTTTCGTAGAACTCGCTCAGATCCTTCTCAATGAGCCAAGCCGTGTTAAAGACCGTCACATCCGGAACCATAGAGCCTTCTATACATTGTTGCAAGAACTCTGATCTGGCGCGCTCGTCGAAATAATTCGTCGGCTCCGGGGCCATGTCTGTATCACTGGGTAGCTCAATGTCCCCCCTCTCTTTCAGATCGTCCAGAATTTTCCCAATGAAGAGGATGTGTTTCTCTTCTTCCTCGATTAACCGCTTGAATGCGCTCACCGCAGCTCCCAGGCCCATTCGTTGGAGCGAGTGCTGGAAAAAACTCTTTCCGGTTTCTTCCTGGTTGAGGGCATACTCGAAAATCTTGATCAGATTCTCATGGGCTGACATCTTTTTCCCTCCTTCTGAGGTTTGGCGCAGATGCAGCAACAATCCCTTAGACACCCCGAAACATGTGGCATGGCTCAGCGCCTCTTGTACCCCAGCCAGATGATATAGACGATCATGAAGATGACTGAAACGGTAGCCGGAACGGCCGTCTGCTTGCTGAAAAGCGCCAGGGCCAAAAAGAGGATAAAGTTTCGATTGCGAAACAGCCTTGGAACCTTATACATCGACATCTCGTTTCAGTCTCAAGCTCGTTTGCTGAGTTTCATGGAAATTTATCCAAGGAGATTTTCTATTGTAAGACCGAAGACTTATCTTTTTCAAGGTTTTGTTGAGATATATAGAGTTTTATTGTCCGAGGAAGGGTAGGGCAATACGGTCTAATGAAATTTGATGGAAAGAGGTTGGCTCGGCACTTTGCGGGTTTGTGGGGTCACCACTCCGCCCCTCGCCCCCCGCGGTGCTCGCCTTTACATTGAGCCACATTGTGGTATCATGGGAGAAAACGAGCAGGAGATCTTGCATGGACAAAAAGGAGTTTTCCCAGATTCGAAGCCATTTGGGAAAAACTCAAGGCCAAATGGCACAGTTACTGGGTACTTCTGTCAAAGCCATACAGAGTTTCGAGCAGGGATGGAGGAACATCCCTGTGCATATTGAACGACAGGTGCTTTTTCTTCTTGCCATAAAGAGGTCCCATAATAAAAGGAAAACCTACTGTTGGGTAATAAGAAGGTGTCCTATGAAGATCAGACGAAATTGCCCTGCATGGGAATTTCAAAGTGGGCAGCTTTGCTGGTTTATCAACGGGACCATCTGTCAGGGCGAGGTGCAGGAAAGCTGGCACGAGAAGATAAAGATGTGCCGACAATGCAAGGTATTCCGATCTGCATTGCCTCTCCTTTAAAAGCAAGGCTGTAAGCCTCAGCTATCTCGTGGCCTCCCTGTTAATCCTATCATCAAGGTAATGGAAAGCTACTGGTCGCCGGATTAACAAAGCCACAGTTATCAGGTGCCTTGTTGTTTTAGGGTGTGCCAGATTTCCGTGCTCTCCTTTAAACTGCAATAGTTCTGGCTGCCGATGATCACATGGTCGAGTACCTCTATGTCAAGGATTTTACTTGCCTTGTGAACCTGCTTTGTCAATTCGATATCGTCTTTGCTGGGTGAAGGATCTCCCGAGGGATGATTATGAACAAGGAGGATAGCGGCAGCATGTGAATCGATGGCTGGGTGAAAAATTTCCCTCGGATGGGCCAGACTTGCGTTCAAAGTGCCTATAGCGATGACCTCATCCCGTATGAGTTTATTGCGCGTATCGAGATAGAGCCCTCTGAGGTGTTCCTTTTTGAGCCTTGCCATATCCTTCGCATATTCAAAAACCTCCTCGGGTGACCTCAAGAAGACTTCGGTTGACCTCCCAAACAGCCGTTTGCCCAATTCAAAAGCAGCGACTACCTGACAGGCTTGTACTGGTGATAAGCTTAAGACCTTTTCCAGGGTATCCACATCGCCTTGAGAAAGGACCGCCTGATCGCCGTATTGAGACATGATTCTCTTAGAGAGCTCAAGGATGCCTTCTCTCCTCGTACCCTTCCCGAGTACCACTGCCATCAATTCATAATTCTTAAGGGATGCCGGCCCGTACTTCCTCAGTTTTTCCCTCGGTTTTTTCTCCTCAGGCAGGTCACGAATGCGAAGTTTGTATGATTTGTTCGGTTTACCCATATCGATTCTCCATCTTCATGAAGGAAAATTCATTCAATCGGAATCCC
>JAUWDQ010000098.1 GCA_030608745.1 Pseudomonadota bacterium
CGCCTCGGCAACGGAATCATATGAGGGACCGGCTGAGGTATTTTCGGGCCACAAAACCCATGCTCTTCGTCGATTTCTGGAACGATGGGCATCTCACCGGGGGATGTATAGCTGGGGGGAGGAAGTACCTCCACATCAACGCCAGAGGTGATGTGGAGCCCTGTGTCTTCTGTCATTTCGCATCCGATAATATCCGGGGAAAATCCCTTCTTGAGGTGCTCAACTCTCCGCTATTCAGGGAAATACGGGCTCGACAGCCCTTTTCCGAGAACAACATGAGGCCCTGTATGTTAATCGATCAACCTCACCAGGGAAGGGACCTCGCCCTCAATTACGCCGGCTACTTCACGCATCCCGGTGCCCAGGGTCTCTTTACCGATTTAGCCCCCCAAATCGATCGGTATGCTGAGGAGTACGGGACAATCGTCGATGCCCATTGGCAGGAACTTTGTGCGGAGGAGAAAGAATTAAAGGCAGGGGGAAAACATGCATGAAGGTTACCTTTCCGCACCTGGGAACGATGCACATATTCTGCAAGGCGATTGCAGAAACCGCGGGTATCGATTATATCGTCCCACCAAAAACGAGCAAGAGGACCCTCACCCTAGGCGTTAAACATTCCAACGAATGCATCTGTCTACCCTTTAAGATCATCCTGGGAAATTTCATCGAGGCCCTGGAGTTGGGCGCTGATACCATCGTAATGGTGGGCAGTGGTCCTCCCTGTCGCCTTGGCCTCTATGACCTGGTTCAAAAGGTCATCCTTGAGGATTTAGGCCTCCACTACAGATGGTTGACCATTCCCCCAAGATTGGACTGGCCGGCATTGCTCAAGAATAGGGACGAGACCAGGGAACTGAAGAAGGAGTTGAGCTTAAAAAATATCACGACTTTTCCATACGCCCTCTGGATCGGCTGGAAAAAGATGATGGCATGCGAAAGGTTGGAGAAACTGGCCTTGAGGGTACGGGCCAGAGAAGTCATTACGGGAAGAACGGAGAAGATGTTACAGAAGGCCTTGGCCGGTTTGGATAAGGCGAAAACGGGCAGAGCCATCGAAAGGGCCATCATCGAAGGGGAGAAGATCCTCGGTTCCGTTGATCAAGATCGAGGGCGACAGCCCCTGAGGGTGGCCATCGTGGGGGAACTCTATACGGTGATGGATCCCCAGATCAACAGAGGGGTTGAGCGAAAATTGGGGGAAATGGGGGTCGAGGTCACCCGGACATCTTGGTTTTCCTCCCACATCTTGAGAAGCCTGGGCGTGGGGCGGGAAAATAGAAGGGAGCGGCTCCGCTATTATCGGGCTTCCCTCCAATACTTGGGGTACGATGTGGGGGCTGAATGCAACGTCTCCATAGGGGAGACCATATTGCGGGCAAAAGACGGTTACGATGGGGTTGTCCACTTAATGCCCTTTGCCTGTATGCCAGAAACCACTGCCTCGGGGATCCTTGATCGGGTGAGCAGGGATTTAGGCTTTCCCGTGCTGACCCTCATCCTCGATGAGCAGGAGAACGAAGGGCGTATTACCACCTTATTGGAGGCTTTCGTCGATATGCTCATGTGGAGGAGGCAAAGGTTTCATTGAGACGGATAGGCATCCCGAAAGCCTTAATGTACTATCGCTTCTTTCCCCTTTGGTCTGCCTTCTTTCGGGAATTGGGTTGTGAAGTGGTCATCTCAGACCCCGTGGGAAAGGGCTTCCTCGGCAGACAATCCGTCGCCTATTTTGAGGATAGCTGTTTGCCCATGAAGTTAATGGTTGCCCATTGTCTGGACCTTGTAGAGAAGGTGGACACGCTGTTCGTGCCGAGGTTGATCAGCATCCATCGGAAATATATCATGTGCCCAAAATTCAGGGGAGTTCCGGATATCATTAAATTGGCCACCGGGGGGCAAGCCGAGGTTATGGACGAGCCCTTCGATTTCCGTTTGGGAAATGACCCATGGGGCGCCTTCTCGAGGGCCATCGGCCAGCGGTTGGGATGGAGGTCGAGGGAGATCCTGGCGGCTTCCCGAGGGGCTCTTCGGGTTCAGGCGAAATTTGAAAAGGATTTGGTGAGGAGGGTCAATGGTTTGGCCATAAGGGATATCTTCAACTTAGAGCGACCGACCCCAGAGGCGACTTCACCGGCTGGAAACCTTGATGTCGCCCTTATCGGTCACCCCTATAATCTCTATGATGTGGATGTGGGTAAAGATGTCATTGGAATGGCCAGAGAATTGGGCTGCCGGATCGCCATCGCCGACTCCTTGGATGGATATGAGATCGACAAAAAGGTCTCAACCCTATCCAAGGAGATCTACTGGTCATCGGGAAGGGAGATCATCGGAGCTGCCTTGATTTTCCTTGCCCGAGATGACATAAATGGCGTCGTCTTCTTAAGCTCCTTCAAGTGCGGCATCGATGCCCTCCTTCAGGAGTATTTAAAGAGGGTTTTTAAGGGCCAAAGAGAGAGCATTATTCCTTTTCTGACCCTATCCTTAGACGAGCATACGACCGTCCAGGGCATGGCCACCCGATTGGAGGCCTTTGTGGACATCTGTAGGGACGGGAAGCGGAAAGACGCGCGATAGCGGGGGAGAGGTGTATTTAGGAATCGATGTGGGATCTATCACGACCAAGGTCGTCCTCACCGACGCGGAAGACCGGGTTATCGCCCATGCCTACCTTCGAAACGGGGGAAAACCCATCGCTGCCATCCAGCAGGGGATAAAGAACATCATCCAACAGGCTGGCAATCCCATTTCCATAGAGGGGGTCGGGGCAACGGGAAGCGCCCGGCATCTGGCGGCCTATCTGGTTGGGGCCGATGTGGTTAAAAACGAGATTACGGCCCACGCCGTGGCGGTCATCGATTATATGCCCGATGTCAAGACGATCATCGAGATAGGGGGACAGGACTCCAAGATCATCATCCTGAGGGAGCACGTGGTGGTCGATTTTGCCATGAACACGGTCTGCGCCGCCGGAACGGGCTCCTTTCTGGACCAACAGGCCGCCCGGCTCGGGATTTCCATCGAAGACTTCGGAGGTCGGGCCTTACGATCTCATAACAGGGTCCGCATAGCGGGACGGTGTACCGTCTTCGCCGAGACGGATATGATCCACAAACAGCAATTGGGCTATCAGACGGAGGATATCATCGCTGGGTTATGCGACTCCCTCGTCAAGAACTACCTGAACAACGTCTCCCGGGGTAAGGAGATTTTAGCTCCCGTGGTTTTTCAAGGCGGGGTAGCGGCAAACAAGGGGATCAGACAGGCCTTAGAAAGGGAGTTGGGATTGGAGATAATCGTTCCCCCTCATTTCGACCTCATGGGGGCCATAGGAGCCGCTAAGTTGGCCAGAAGGGCCCGGCCCTCCGAAACCCTTTTCAAAGGCCTCGAGGTGGCCAATTGGCATTTTTCGACTCGAAGCTTCGAATGCGATGGTTGTGGAAATACCTGTGATGTGATGGAATTGATTGCCAAAGGGGAAACCGTAGCCTGCTGGGGTGATACCTGTGGAAAATACAGCGATGCCTTCAACCGGAGTCGAGACGAGGGTCAAGATGCCGTACGTTCGAATCATGGCTAATTCGGCTTGCGGGAATTCCCGTTGCGTTCTAGTACGTTAAAAAATTTGGAATTTCTCATGAGAATTTTATTGATCAATCCACCAAATGCAGGCATTTTAAAGGCCGTGGGCGTCCACTTTCCCCCCCCCCCTGGGGCTCCTCTACCTGGCCGCCTATCTGGAGAGAAAAGGCTATCATCCAGAGGTGAGGGACCTATGTGTTGACAAAGGTTCGAAGGGAGATATCCGCTTCCGGGATTACGATGTGGTGGGCATTGGAACCGATACAACTCGCTACTACAATGCCTTGAGAATCGCCAGAGCAGCCAAGAGGGAGGGGTGTACCGTAATCGTGGGGGGGCCACATCCCTGTTTTGTGGATGAGGAGGTGTTGAATACCGATCAGGTCGATTTCGTGGTTCATGGCGAAGGGGAGATCACCCTCCATGAACTCCTCGTGGAGTTGCAAAGGGAGAGAGGGGAATTCTCCCGCGTAAGGGGGATCAACTTCTGTCGCAACGGCCTTATCATCAGGACCCCTCAAAGGGAGTCCATTGAAGACCTGGATCACCTCCCCTTGCCCGCAAGACATCTCCTCGATATGGACAGTTACCGAAAGACCAAGTTCGGGAACCGGGATATTACGCCCATGATCACCAGCCGCGGATGTCCCGGTAACTGCACCTTCTGTTCTTCCTCTGCCTTCTTCGGTCGGAAGTGGAGGAGCCGCAGCGTCCCCTCAATACTCCGGGAGATCGAAGAGCTGTATTACCGATACCATTTCAATGCCACCGCCTTTGTCGATGATAATTTCACCCTCTCTCCCCAAAGGGTTATGGATCTATCGGAAGGGATCATCCAGAAGAACCTTGACATCTGGTGGTGGAATTTCTCCCAGGTGGATACCATCGTCAGGAATGAGCCGATGCTCAAGAAAATGCGCAGGGCGGGGGCCAAAAGCATCTACATCGGGTTGGAAAGTGCCCATAGACCAAGCCTCGAGGAGTTCGGCAAGAGGTTTGATATTGGGATGGCCGAGCGGGCGGTGGGGGTTTTGAAGCAGAATGGCTTCGAGATCTTTGCCAGCTATATCTTGGGAGGACTCAGCGAAACGGTAAAGGCCGTCAACGAAACCATCCGTTGGGCCAAGCGGCTCGATACCAATGTGGCCCAATTCTCCATCCTGACCCCTTACCCGGGCACAGCACTCTATGAGAAGGTGAAGGATCGCATTTTCCGCAGACATTGGACCTTCTTCGATGCCCAGCATCTAGTGTTCAAACACGATCACATCTCCTTTATCCGTCTCCAATGGTTGCTCCTGAAGGCTAATCTCCTCTACTATTCGAGATCGCGAAAGGGAAGAATCGGCGTCCTCGATCTGATTAAACGTCACAGGTTGGGGGTGGGAACCGTGCTCCGTTTCACCAAGGACTACTTTATCGGGTAATTCCATGCGGGAACAAAACGTCCGCTCCTTAAACAGATACGTCTACCTCTTGGGATTCTTTTTCATTTCGGTCCTAATTCCCCGTTCTCTCCAGAAGTTCGTCACCATTGCCGTGGGTGACCTCTTCTATCTCCTTATGAGGCGAACCCGAAGGGCCGTGAAAAGCAACCTGGAGGTGATCGGTCGAGGGCAATTCAGCCCTCAGGAGATCGCCAGGTTGGCCCGCAGGACCTTTCGAAACTACGGACAATATCTGCTGGACTACATGGTGATACATCGAATCACTTCCTCCAACAAGGGTAAGGTCATAGGTGGAGAGGTTGGGGGGGAGTATATGGCCCAAGCCCTCAGGAAGGGAAGGGGGGCCATCTGTATTACCCCTCACTTGGGGAATTGGGAGATGGGGGGTCTGTTGCTGGCCTTCAGAGGGGGGACCCTCAATGTACTCACCCTGGACGAACCCGACGACAGGACCAAGGCCTTCAGGGAGAGATTCAGGCATTCGCAGGGGATCAGGGAACTCTATATTAAGGGGGGGGAGGAAAACCCATTTTCGACCATTGAGTTGGTCAAGGTCTTGAGAAATAACGAAATCGTCGCGATGCTGGGGGATCGGGAGAACACCCCCAATACCATCGATGTGGATTTCTTCGGCCGAAAGACCCGGTTTCCCATGGGCGTGGGCCTTCTGGCCATGATGACGGGCGCACCGGTTCTTCCCGTCTTCGTGGTAATGGAGGCCAACCGGAAATATCGGGGAATCATCGAAAAGCCCATCTACTTCGATGGAAGTCGAAGAGGGGAAAGGGAGCGGGTTATTCGGGAGGGGGTGGAGAAGATCGCTCGGGTATTCGAGGATTACATTCGTCGATATCCGGATCAATGGTATAATTTTTATTCCT
This sequence comes from Pseudomonadota bacterium, assembly GCA_030608745.1. Taxonomy (GTDB): domain Bacteria; phylum Desulfobacterota; class BSN033; order WVXP01. The sequence goes on from JAUWDQ010000098.1 coordinate 5,915, forward strand.
ATTGGGGATAACCGAAAGGGGAGTGGGATAAGAAGATGGCTGGAGTGACCGAGGAGCTCATCCTTCAACTCAAAAAGCTCATCATCGAGCGGCTCAAACTGGAGGAGGTTTCGCCCGAAGATATCGGAACCGACGATCCCCTTTTCGGCGAGGGGTTGGGGCTGGATTCCATCGATGCTTTGGAGCTGGTCCTGGGGCTGGAAAAGGAATATGGGGTAATTATCCCCGATGCGGAAGTGGGGCAGAAGGTCTTTCAATCCGTGAGGACCATTGCCCAGTACGTCGTCGATAACTCCGGTGCGGGCTGAAAATGGGTAGTCGGACAAAGCGGGAGAGGGAGAAAATCTGTTTCTGCTTTCCCGGGCAAATCCAGGAGCGCCCTCACCTGCCCGCACATCATGCCTTTTACGGGGATGGGTTGGCCCATGAGATTTACGAGGAGACCCTGCGGGTCAGCGAGTTTGACATCCTCAAATTCTCCTTTCAAAAGGGGGTTTGGGAGCCGTATTTCAACATCAAGCTGCAGCTCTCCAGTTACGTTATCAGTCTCATTCACTATTACCGGTTGCAGCGGGAAGGGATATTCCCCCATGTTATCGCCGAACACAGTATGGGAATCTATGCGGCCTTAGTGGCTTCGGGAAGCATCGACTTTCGGGAGGGACTCCTCATTACCAGGGATATCGGGCTCCTCATGGAGAAGCAGGCAAGGAAAACAGGGGGATCCATGTGCCTCGTCCTGGGTCTGGGGATGGATCAAATCGAGAGGATTCAGGATCAGCTGGATGGGTATCGGATTTCCATTGCCAATTACAATGGGTCGCGGAATTTCGTCCTTTCCGGATTAAAAGAAGGGATCGACATGGTCATCTCTCTATCCCTCGATATGGGGGCCATTGCCGCCCACGGGCTGACATTTTCGGTCCCTCTCCACTCCGACCTCATGGAGCCCGTTCGGGCTGAAATCCTGGGGCTGGTAGATGGGATAGTAGTTAGGGAACCCAAGGTCCCGATATTCAATCACATGACCCTATCGTTCCTGAAAAAGGGGGACATTAAGGCCTTCTTGGCCGAGGAAGTATGCAGGCCGGTTTTCTGGGAGGGATGTGTCAGGGAGCTCGTTGGCCGTGGGGTCACCTCATTTATCGAGGTCGGATATGATGCCACCCTTTGTAAATTGATCCGGTGGATCGACAGGGAAATTAAAACTACGGCACCGGGGGATCCCAGCTCCATGGGAAAGCTGAGGTTCGATGAAGTTTCATGAAACGCGAGTTAAGGTTCGTTTTACCGAGGTCGACCTCTACCAAGTGGTCTGGCATGGCCACTACCTCAGTTGGTTCGAGTTAAGCCGAAATGAGCTCGCCCGGCGGTTCGAGTTGGATCCCCTCAAGCTCATAGAGGCCGGCTTTCTCGTCCCCGTGGTTGAGGTACAGTGTCAATTCAAAGAACCCGCCAGGCCGAACGATGAAGTCATCATCCGGACGGGGATGCAACGGTCGGAATTGGCCAACCTCATCTTCACCTATGCCGTGCTTCACGCAGAGACGGAAAAAGTCCTAGCGACGGGGCGGACCATCCACGTGCTGACCGATTCCAAGGGCACCCTCTTGTATCGCATTCCCGAGGCGATTCAGCAGAGGATCGGCAAGATGATGGAATACCTGGAGGTTGAGCGATAAAGGTCAAGCCGAAGATATTTTTGGTCGATCCCCCCCATCGGCTTTTTCCCGGGTTGAGGATGTGGGCCCCCTCCTTCGGCCTTTTGAACGTGGGTGCATACCTCGAGGAGGCGGGATTCCCCTGCCAAATCCTTGACTGTACGACCTTTAAGAGACCCTGGGCCGATTTGGCAAGGAGGATTTTGGAGACCGAGCCCGATATCATCGGGGTCACTTGTGGGGCGACTTGTCTTTCGCCCGAGGCTTTACAGTCCATTGTCCTTGCCAAACGCCTCTCTCCACGATCCGTGATCGTAGCCGGCGGGAGCCATTTCACCCTGTTGGCCAGATCCATCCTCCAAGGGGTTCCGGAACTCGACTACATCCTCACGGGTGAAGGCGAGGAGTCAATGGCGGAACTCGTCTCCTTGGTCGCCGAAGGTAATCGGGAAGGGGTAAAAGGGATCAGGGGCCTGGCCTTCTCGGAGAATGGAGAGGTGGTCGTGAACCCGATGAGGCCGCTCATCCCGGATTTGGATGCCCTGCCCCTGCCCGCATACCATCTCATCGATGTGGAGAGCGATGCCTACTATTGGCACGGCATGGGTAGGATGGCCTTCGGGATTTCGACGAGCCGTGGTTGTGGTGATCGGTGTGCGTACTGTTCCGAAACGACCTTTTGGCATGGCTATTGGCGGGCGAGGAGTGGGAAGAAGGTTGTTGAGGAGATGGTTCATCTCAATAGACGGTACGGTAAGACGCTCTTCGTCTTCAATGAAAATAGCTTCAATTGGAGTCGTAAACGGGTCGAGGAGTTTTTGGAAGAACTGGGGAAATCAGGCCTGAAGGTTCACTTCTGGTTTCAGTCGCGGGTAAAGGATATCATCAGGGATGAGGATCTCATGCCCGAGTTCAAGCGGTTGGGGTTATACGAGGTGATGTTGGGCGTCGAGAGCATAAACTCGGCCGTGCTGGACCGATACGAGAAGAAACAAGACCGGGATATGGCTCAGAAGGCCATCAATATTCTGAGGGAAAATGGGATTATGATTATGGCCAACGTAATGTTCGGGGATTGGCTCGACAGCGAGGAGACACTACGGGAGATCTTCCAATTCCTGAAAAAACAGAGCGATTTTCTCATTCTGACCATGACAACCCCCCTGCCGGGAACCCCCTACTATGAAGAGTCCACGGAGGCGGGGAGGATCGAGGAGGCCGACTTAGGTAAGTACGATTTCATGCATCCCATTATGCGCACCCTTCACCTTTCGGCGCAGGAGGTGGAATTCCTCCAAAAGGCCTACCTGAAGAAGTACTACACACAGCCGCGCGTATTCTTGGGGGCGCTGTTTAGCAGAAATTTCTTCAGGCGAATGGCCTATCGGCTCATCATGAGGTACGTGTGGGAGAATGCCACCAGGAGGCAGTGGAGACAGCCCAACTTCCAAGAATATGATGAATTTCTTCACTCCTTCGGGACGACTTAATGTAGGTTCTGCAGCGTTGCAGTGCTGCGGTCAAACAAGGAATAAATCCTAAATCCGAAGCACTAAATACTAAACAATATCTAAATCCAAATGCCCAAATCCTAAACGGTTTGGTCATTTGATCATTAGTGTTTTGTATTTGTTTAGGGTTTAGAAATTAGAATTTCGGATTTGCGAGTATTTTCTCCTCTCCGCAAATATTTCTGAGCGGCGAAGAGCGACTCTTTCAGGGATTTCATGTACGATTTCGATTTTATGGGTTTCGTAAGGAGCTAATGTGAAAAGAGCCCTTCTCATTTTTCC
>JAUWDQ010000087.1 GCA_030608745.1 Pseudomonadota bacterium
GGATAAGAAAAAAATACCCGCGATGTATGTTATTATGGCCTCTGACGACCTCACACAGAGGAAACGGGGCAAGTATATGGTTCGCACAGGATGGGCTAGCAGCCAGCCTTCTCATCCCTTCGGAGTCTATGCGGCAAAAGAACTCGGACTGCGCAAGGTCGTTACCATAGGCTATGATTATGCCTTTGGTTGGGAGGTCGTTGGGGGCTTTCAGAGGACCTTCGAGGAAGCGGGGGGAAGGATTATACAGAAACTCTGGACCCCTGTCGGAACCATGGACTACGGGCCGTTCTTGGGCCGAATCAGTAAGGACGCAGATGCGGTCTTCGCCCTCTTCTTCGGCGCTGGGGCACTCCAGTTTGTTAAGCAGTACAAGCAGTACGGGCTGAAGGATAAGATGACCCTTCTCGGCGGCGGAACGACCACGGATGAAAGTGTCCTTCCCTCCATGGGGGACGAGGCTATTGGCACTATAACAACCCTTCACTACAGCGGGGCCTTAGACACGCCTGAGAACAAAAAGTTTGCCAAGGCCTTTAAGGAATTTGCCGGAAAGGCCGCATCTTACTATGGCGAGGGTCCCTATACCGGTGGAAAGTGGATCATCGAGGCCGCCAAGAAGATCAAGGGGGATGTGGAAGACAGTGAAAAGTTCTTGAACGCGCTGAAAACTTTGAAATTGACCGGTGCCCCACGTGGCCCCTACGAGCTCGACAAGTTCGGCAATCCCATCCAGAATATCTACATCAGGAAGGTGGAAAGGGTTGGGGGCGAGCTCCAGAATACCGTCATCAAGACATACCCGAAGGTCTCCCAATTCTGGACCTACGATGTGGACTGGTATTTGAAACAGCCCCTCTACTCGAGGGACTATCCACCGTTAAAGAAGTAAGGAAACAACAATCAATCCATGTTTGAGGAGGAGATGGGTGGATACGGTTTGTCTTGCTCTTCAGGACCTCACGAAGAATTTTGGCGGATTGACAGCAGTCGATCACGTGGATCTCGAGGTCAGACCAGGGGAGAGGCGTGGAATTATTGGGCCGAATGGTGCGGGGAAGACGACCCTTTTTAATCTCATCTGTGGGGAGTTTCCTCCCTCAGGGGGGAGGATCGTCCATTTCGGAAAGGATGTGACCCGGATCCCTGTCTACAAAAGAATTGCCCTCGGGATAGCAAGGACTTTTCAGATTACCAACCTATTTCCAAACCTGACAGTGCTCCAAAACGTCCTCTTGGCCGCCCAGGGGCTTGAAAGAACTAAGTACGTTATGTATCTGCCCATTTCCTCCTTTAATCATCTCTACGAGAAATCGAAGTCACGCCTGGAAGAGGTTGAACTATGGGAGAAGCGAGATGTGCTCATCAAGAACCTCTCCCACGGTGATCAGCGTCAAATCGAGGTCTGCCTTGCGTTAATTGGGCAACCTCGCCTCTTACTTTTGGATGAGCCAACAGCGGGATTATCCCCTGCTGAAACCCTTTCGTTCACCACCATGTTGAAGAAGCTCGATCGCGATATGACCATTTTGTTGATCGAGCACGACATGGACGTGGCCTTTGAATTTGCTGAAAACATAACGGTCCTCTACCAGGGGGGTCTGATCGCCTCGGGAACAAAGGAGGATATCAAGGCAAATAAAACGGTACAAGAGATCTATCTGGGAACGGAATAATCATGCTCAAAATCCTCGATATCCACACCTACTACGGAGACAGCTATGTCCTTCAGGGAATCTCCCTCGAAGTTGAAGAAGGAAGTGTCGTTGCTATTCTCGGGCGGAACGGAATGGGAAAGACAACCCTGGTACGGTCCATCGTTGGTTTTACCCCTCCCCGTCAAGGCCAAATCTTGTTCAAGGATATTGATATCACTCATAAACCTACATACAAGATAGTACAAATGAGCTTGGGGCTCGTACCCCAGGGGAGACGCATATTTGCCTCCTTGAGCGTGCTGGAAAATTTAAGGGTCGGGGCAAGAGGTCAGGGAGCTGGCACATGGAACGAGGAGAAGATATTCTCTCTCTTTCCACCCCTCAAAGAACGCGCTCACCATAAGGGTAACGAGTTAAGCGGCGGGGAACAGCAAATGCTTGCCATCGCCCGAGCCCTCATGACGAATCCGGAGCTTCTCCTCATGGACGAACCTACAGAGGGCCTGGCACCTCTCTTGGTCCGCACGATAGGGGATGCGATTTTGCAGCTCAAGGAAGGTGGCCTATCCACCCTGCTCGTAGAGCAGAACCTCCCCTTTGCCATAAAGGTCGCCGACTACACCCATGTCCTCAGTAAGGGAACGATCGTCTATTCGTCAACCCCGGGCGAGCTCTGGCAAAACGAGGAAGTAAAGGCTCAATACCTCGGGATTTGATCCAGCAATCGGAGTTTCTCTCCACGGACGCAACTGAGCGTTACTCCCGCAATAAATCCTGACACTCGATCTCCTTCAGGTGAGCTTCGATGGATTTTACCACAATGGGAATCGTAGCACTTTCGGGAAGTCCGAGGTTTCTCAGAACCCGTGGACATAATTCTCTCGCATCAAGGGAAGGGAAGTCCGCCGTTACCTTACGAACCGCCTCATGGATGCGTTGAAAATACCTCAATCCCCCATCCATCAACTCGTATACCCGGTCCTTCCCACGGTGGGGGGCATCCCAAGAGGCGAATAAGACCTTCAATCCCTTAATCCCCCGTAACCTCCTTATGGACCTGATGGAGGAGGAAACATCCTCATAGATGGGTAAGCCTCCCGCCATTGGAAGTGCATCTCCCGAGAATAGTGCCCCGTCCTCTCGAAGCAGCGGTGAAATAGAACCCTTCGAATGGCCGGGGGTATGGACCACTTCCAAGGTCAAGCCGTCCCCTAAATCAAGGGTGCCTCCATCCCGTAAGACCAGGTCAACCTCAACAGGACCCCCCACGAGGGAATGGAAATTCGCAATCGGACGATGCTTTGCTTGCAGTTCGATATCCTCAATCCACGGCTGCGCATCGACGTGGGCTGCCACCTGGCATCCGGTCTCCCCTTTTACGGCTCGACTCGCCCCGATGTGATCCGGGTGGGAATGCGTGAGGACGAGCATGGATATCTCTTGCGGATCACGACCCGCTTCCCTCACATAATCGAAGATCATGGCCTCCGAAGCGGAAACCCCACAATCAATGAGGCAGATTTGCTTCCCGAAGATAAGGTAGGCGTAGACGAACCGATCTACCGTTCTTTCAGGGCTAACCGTGAGTTTAAAAGGTATCTTTATTGCATGGATATGTTCTGTAACCTGCATTTTTACCTCCCGGTAATTCCCGCGCCTCTCTTTATCAAGCTTTCATCATACTGGCCAAGAGGTCCACGGCAATCTCTGCAAATTCTGGATCATTGATGTGGGCGTCAACCTCCATCAACTTCACTTTTGAAGAATCAAGATGGTTCTTGATCGACTCTATCAGAGCCGAGTTGGCCGTTTCATCGTGCCACTCTCCTGAGACTGAACCCTCAATGGTGGTCATTTTTGGGCCCCCCGATCGATCTAAAGCAGAAAAGCCCTTGAGGGGAATAACAATGGCCGCAGGGCCAGTGCTCCGATTTACCTTCTCCGCTATAGTTTTGCCCAATATTCGATTCTCCTCCACATCGGTCCTCATCAGGGTAATCGACGGGGTGTAGAAGAAGAAATTCCTATTTCTGTATTTCTCCGGTACGGTTTCTTTTCCTCCGAAATTCCCAAAATCGAGGGCCCCGACGGAGATAACCTGGGGGACCCCCATGGAGCCGGCTGCCTCTATCCTATGGGATCCCGCGCTGTACATACCCCCGACCAACTCATCCACGAGCTCAGAAGTGGTGATATCCAGAACACCGCTGATCTCCCCTGTCCTTACGAGCTCTTCTAAGGCCATCCCACCTGTCCCTGAAGAGTGAAGTTCAATGACCTCAAACCCTTTCTCCTCCAATAGGCCCTTTGCCCTTTCAACACATGGTAGGGTGACGCCGAACGTTGAGATACAGATCTGAGGCTTAACCTCCTCTTCTTCAAGAGGTCCCACCCTTGCCATATTGGCAATTGCCCGGGCGGCATTATTCATAACCCGTTTGGTAATACTGTTGAGGGAGATATCGCCGATGGAGTTCGCCATCATGATATCCTTGGTTCCCACATAGGGACGAACATTTCCCGAGGCTACACAGGTTACCATGAGTTTCGGAAACCCGATGGGGAGTATCCGCATCACGCTGCATGCCATTTCCGCCCCATTTGCGCCACCCAACCCGATGATCCCGTGAAATTTCCCCGCAGCGACCATTTTTTCGGCCACTTTCATCGCTCCTTTAGTCATCAGTTTCAGAGCCGAAATCTTATCCAGTTGGGCGATCTCTTCAAGTTCCTTTCCAATCTCTCCTGCTACCGTCCTGCAAGAAACGTCGGAGCGGTATTTGGACTGCTCAAACTTACAGCTGACGTCCATAAGGAGGGTTTTCACTCCCTCGGCCTCTATTCTCCGTTGGAGATAAACCAACTCCTTTGCCTTGGTATCCAAGGTTCCGATAACGAGGATCGTTCTCGCCATTCAGCACTCCTTCGAGATAAAATCCCTATCTTGTTTCAGGCGCCCCCAAGAATCTCTTTCCCTTACGCCTTCATGGTTGCCGTCTTATTCTCGTGAGATCTCCAACCCCCATCTGTGGGATAATGCCGAATCGGGTAACCCATCCACCAGCTCCATAGCCCTTCCTGATCACCCTCCCCTCGAATGCCACCATCTCTCCGTTGACAAAGGTGTACACGACTTCCCTCTCGATTGGATTGATGACCGCAATATCCGCTCTCGTGCCCTCGCAGAGGCTCCCCAAGTCTTTCACCCACCAGTCTTTCCCGGTTACTTGTGCCATCAGTCTTGCGGGATTGGTGGTCATGGTCGCAAAAGCACTTAATGGATCGAGCACCCCGTCCTCGATCAGATCAATAATAGCAGGAATGTTATCCTTTGTATCGCCAAATCCCTTCACCGAGTGAGAGGGTCCATCTGAAATCAGAATGGTGATTATTCCTTCCTTTAAGGCCTCGAGGGAAAATCTCCTGGCTTCTTCGGGTATGACAATCCCATCCCTGTCCCCCCTCGATCGTCTCAGTAATGTGGTTGTCAATTCCCCGGTAACGTTCTTATTGTCTTTGATCAGTCCTAAAACGCTCTCATAGGCCTCAATCCCGGACGTCGCTGTTGCATCGGTATGCCCCAGATGAAGATGATTCCCCTCCGCCCACCTGACCATTTCCGCGGCATAGGAGGGACATTGTGCATGCGACATCAAGAGTAAATTGCTCTTGGCCGCGATATGAGCAATCGTCTTCATCTTTTCCTCGGAAAGAATGAAATGAGCCTGATGATCCTTAATGCCAATGGTCAAGGGGGCTGTCTTAAGGGTAATCCGACTTCTTGAAATCTTTTGGAGCGCCATATCTTCGGACATTTCCCCCCTCAGGTATTCTATGATCTCTTCCGGGGTGGCATTCAATCCCAGAATGGACAAAGCTCCCAAATAACACCCAATGTTCATGAGACTCCCCCGGTCCAATTCCGACCCTAGAAAAGAAGGTGCCCTGAGGGAATTCGCGGCACCTGGAGTCAGACCCGTAGTCACTCCATGGACAACAGATTCCTCCACAGTCTTGATATTGAAGGTCAAGAGATCATGGATGTGAAGGTGGATATCGACCAACCCGGGGATGACTATGAAGCCTTGAACATCAATGAAGGAATCACCGGGTTTGGGGTTTATTGATTCTTTAATGGAATCAATTCGGCCTTCCTTCATGGAAAGATCCAGGACCTTGTCAGTTCTTAAATAGGGATCAATTACACGACCTCCCTTGAGGACTGTCCTCCCGGCACCTCCCAGATCTCGAGCAGCATCGATCAATTCCATGTCTTTGATATAGGAAATCGTATCGGGCAATTCTCCTATCTTATGGGTAAACCTCATACCCTACTCCTCCTATGACAGTAAGCCGGACCCAAGGGATAAACATCCCGCCAGATTCAGGGTTCAATCAATTCACGGTTTTTCAGCCTTCTTGGCGACAACGTCATTGTACCAATCTAGAATCTCCTCCCCGGTCATGAACAGCACCCCCTCGTGCTTCTTCATGTACTCAAATATCTTATCTATATATTTGATCCGATGGGCCGCACCTGAGATATACGGGTGCACGGCGATTCCCATGATTCGGGAACTCTCCGCCCCCTCTTCATAAAGCGTATCGAAGGCATCGCGAGACCGTTCGTAGATTTCAGGGGAACTGTGGTGCTGGGCGAGGTACATGGGAATATCGTTGAGCTCGACAGTATATGGCACAGCGATCAATCTGCCGCTCTTTACGTTCAATGGATTTGGCTGGTCATCATTCACCCAATCAGCCACGTATTCAATCCCTTCTTCTGCCAGTATGTCAGGTGTATCGAAGGTTTCGTTCAAACCTGGACCCATCCATCCTCGCGGTGCCTTCCCCGTGAAATCGCGGATCGTCTGAATGGTTCGCCGGATGACATCCCGCTCATCCTTTTCAAGGTTTATGGCCCGCTGCTCATATCCGTGGGCCAAAATCTCCCAATTGCTGCGGAGCATTGCTCTAACCATTTCGGGATAGTGGATACACACGGGAGCGTTAAGACTCACGGTTGCCCTCACCCCATGTTTATCCAGAACCTTTTTTAAACGCCAAAAACCCACCCGCAGCCCATATTGAAACCAGCTGTAGTTGGGAATATCGGGAATCACGGTTACCCCCTGTGGGGTCGGAAGAACCGCCCGTGCCATGGTAGCGTTGATATCCCATCTCTCGACATTGATGATAAACCAGACACCCAACCGGGCACCGCCTGGAAGCTTTACAGGCTTTCGATCCACAATCGCCGAATATTCAGCTCTTTCTTCTCTCTTTTTTCCCATGTCATAATCCTCCCTTCGTTCTATATGATTTATCTAATAAGCCCTCAATAGCTGAAATTTCAAGGTACCCGTAAATAGGCAATCACTTAGTATTTACTCTACCCTTTGTCAAGTCCTTTTGCATGGGAAGTTGCCTGAGTTTCTGGTGAACACTGCTGTCCCTGAGCGTAATATGCTGGAGAAGTGGGGTACACATCGAGGGTGAGCAGAACTCGGAAACGCGACCCTTTGAGCCTATCGGTGGGTTAGAAGGGTATGCAATTTAGTTCTCAAGAGTTGTTTGGCTGAAGAATATCTGCCCTCGATTTAGGACTGAAGGTACTCGAGTCATTGATAGAACGTAGGGAGGATATTTGCCTATTCTGTAGATCGTATGATCGCAGCTGTATGTATCGAAAACAAAGTTCGGTTGCTGCATAACGATACGGATTTCGATTTGCTTGCTGCACATTCTGAACTAGAAATGGTCGATGTCTCCGCTGAACAATAAAAACGCCAGCCCCCTCTTTTGCGTTCGTAAACACCGTGCTCAAAGAATCCAAATTGATTCTCTTGGCAAATCCAGATGAACTTTGCGAGCTTTGAGCCATCTTCTGATGTGGGTTTGTACCCTTAAGTTGCTTTAGAACCAACGTTATATATAAAGGTATCAAAGGGTTATACCCCAGAGGGTAAAACAGAAAAAATATATTACCAGTCCCCATTTCACCCCTGTCCAAACCCAGTGGGCTGAAAAAAAGTGGCCATGCTCAAAAGGTTTTCTTCCTTCGCCACTGCTTCGGACGTTCGCTTGGGAAGTTGAGCCCGCTCGCATCGACCCCCAAATCGACAAACAGCTTGGCCAGCACTATGGCGCAGCTATACCCCTCCAGTACGGGTACCTCCCAACCCATTTCATTCAGGCGCTTTTGGAGAAACGTTTGGAGCCAAAAAGCGTCGGAGCATCCGAAGGTGATCACCTCCGCGCCGTCCTCCTCTATCGCAGCGACAGCCTCCGTGACAGCCCGTTCCACGGCCTCAGATGGTTCACCTCTCAGGGCCTTCTCTCGCTCCTCATCAATGAGGCTCTCCTTCTCATATCCGGGCCTGGCGTGGTAGTAGTTGATGTTCCTGATGGATGCGCACCGGTCAGCAAAACGATGGCGGACCACAAGGCCGTAATAGAACATATTATGCACCTCGGTAAAATCGACGATACTGAACTTATTGCCCAACATGGAAGCAATGTGCATCTGGGAAAAGGCACAGGACGTTACGGGTATTCCATACTTTCGAGCGATCTCCCTGGACTCCAAAAAACCCGGTTCCCCACCGCCAAGCAGCACGATGGCGTTGTACTTGCCGCTCTCACAGGCCTCACGGACAATCGGCAAACGGGCTGCTGCCACATAGCAAAACTCCTCACGGGTCTCAACCGCCCAATCCCCGTAGGGGGCAGTTGGACCTCCGTGAAAATCCCATTCAACGTCCTCCAACAAATGCCTAATGTTGATGTAATCCATCCTTAGACGTTGCTCTTTTGACAGGCTGGCAGTGTGATACTTGTCCGCAAACCTGCTGGCAGTGGATAACTCAAAAGGTTGTATGAACAAAAACCTGTACTTCTTTTTTCCCTCCGCCATGACTTATCTCCTTCTTTTTAATGTCTCAGAGGAATATAGGCCAATTTATACGTATAAGTCAATCTTTCGACTCCCCGACATAAAAAAGGAATGCGGGGTCATCTATGAATTGACAAACGGTTATTTCTAACCTTCTAATGAGGGCATGTCCAGGCCATTAAGAATACAATATCCTGGCGCGTATTACCATGTGATGAACCGGGGCAATGGCCTGCAGGAGATCTTCTGTGCTGAGGCGGATAGGACTACCTTCTTGGAAGTGATAGCAGAAAGCTGCGAGATCTATGGAGTAAGAACTATTGCTTATATCCTTATGCCAGATCACTTTCGCCTTATCGTGCAGACTGAGCGGACAAATCTCAGCGAGTTCACGCGTCATTTTCTTCTCACCTATACTGTAAGGATTAACCGTAGGTGGCGAAGGGACGGGCACCTCTTTCAAGGACGCTATAGAGATTAGGGACGTATACTAGATTATAATGAGAATTAGAGTAAAACCCACTAACGAATGCATTAACTGGTAATCGGGATAGTAACCTTGTTTCTCATCACCCCTTCGACGCACCGGGCTACTCTCTTTGAAACAACTCATCGTGTAAATGGCTCAATTACCCCTTGCAACGAAATCATTCGTCCTCGAAGAAGGTATGCTTGACGGTATAGCCGATGAAATTGTCCAGACGAATGGGGCTGACAATCTCCAGAGCATCGGTATCCTCAATATACTCGACGCTGTGTGGACAATTTGAGGGGAGTACCCAGATGTCTCCCGGGGAGAGTTCCCTTGGTGATTCATTCGCGCTCGTTACCCGCATTTTTCCTTTAAACAAGAGAAAGATTTGCTCCGCCTCATGGTGATGGTTAGGTATACGCGCTCCTTGCTTGGCGTTGATTTTTGTCAGCATGATTTTCTCGCCGCTCATAATGCGTATGAGAAGCTTGCTTGACTCCGGCATCCCTTGCAAGTAGCTAACCTCTCTTTCTGGAAACTCCTCCCAACGGTGATAGTACCCCATGTGGCAATCCCCCCTTCAATTTACAGGATTCGAACAACCCGATGTGAACTCATACCCTGATTTAAGATTAAGGGAGCTCCATATCAATCGGGCATGTCTATAGATCAGCGTTGATCTCCGAGTTTTCAACACTATCTGTTTGACGGCTTCGTAAAAAGTCCATCTGCCGCGTTGCGCTGCATCCCCTGCCCTGTTAAATTGAAGGCAGCCATATCAATAAATATGGGATATAGAAGCTGCTTGAAAACAGTAACATC
>JAUWDQ010000125.1 GCA_030608745.1 Pseudomonadota bacterium
AGCCTCATGAACCGCAGCATCGACATTCTGGAGGACCTGGCCAATGAAAGCGACAACCGTTTCCAACTTAACCGAAGGGGGTACGTCTTCGCCACCGCTGACCCAGCCCGTATTGAGGACTTCAAACGGGCCACGGAAGAAGCGGCCGAACTGGGTGCAGGCCCCGTTCGTTATCATAAGGGTCAACCAGACGATTCAATCTACGCCCCTGCTCCGACCCAGGGCTTCGAGAATAAGCCCACCGGCTCAGACCTGATCCTTGATCCCGTGATAATTAGGAAACATTTCCCGTACGTCTCTGAACGCGCCGTAGCGCTGGTCCATGCCCGACGCTGCGGTTGGTTGAGCGCTCAACAGCTGGGCATGTACATGTTGGAGCAGGCGCGGGAATGTGGGGCTAGACTCCTGCAAGCCCGGGTGGAAGGGGTGGAGGTGGCCGGGGACCGGATAGAGTCGGTTCGCCTGAGCGAGGAAAGTTCCCCTGGTACCATTTCAACTCGGAATTTCATCAATGCGGCTGGCCCGTTCCTGAAGGATGTAGGGCAAATGGTCGGGATTGACTTGCCTGTGTTCTCCGAGCTTCATGCCAAGATCGCCTTCAGAGACTCCCTGGGTGCGGTGCCCCGCGATACTCCAATGATCATATGGACCGACCCCACGTCCCTTCCCTGGTCGGAAGAAGAGCGTTCTGCGTTTGCTGAATCCGAGGAAACGAAATGGCTCCTGGATGAATTTCCATCCGGCATCCATACCCGTCCTGAGGGAAGCTCCGACAGCGATATCCTGCTCGCTCTGTGGAGTTACGACATCCCTCCGGTGGAACCCGTTTTTCCAATTACCTTTGACCCGCATTTACCCGAAATTATCATACGGGGGCTGGCCGTAGTGATTCCTGGGATGAAGGCCTACTTCGGTCGAATCCCCAAGCCGGTGGTCGATGGGGGCTATTACACGAAGACTCGCGAGAACCGGCCCCTGATCGGGCCACTACCGATTGAGGGGGCGTATATAATCGGGGCCCTTTCAGGCTTTGGGATCATGGCTGCCTGTGCATCAGGTGAACTACTGACAGCCCATCTAACCGGCAGTGAGTTGCCCAATTATGCACCAGCTTTCAGACTGGAGCGGTACGAAGATCCGGAATATCAGAAACTTTTGGAGAGCTGGACCGAAACAGGGCAGTTGTGATAGGTTATAAAATTACCGTACCTTCCATTAAAGGGGGAAGGAAACCCTCTCCACCAAAATCCCGCCAATCTCGTAGGGTCTCTCTAAGATCTCACTCTTTTATAATCACCTCTCCTCCACTAGCATTGACCACAACATGCTGTCCCGTTTTCAGCATCTGAAATGCTCCTTCATCCAGGGTGACAACGGGAATCTCCTTGCCATAAAAATGCCTACAGACAATAGGACCTGCCGCCAAGATGGGTTCTGTTCTCAGATTAATAATGGCGGCAGGAGCCTTATTCACCCTGGCCAACTCCAAAATGATAAGACATTCGGAAATCGTTGTCCAGAAGCCCTAAATCATGGGTCCTTAAAATGAAGAGCATACATTTTTCTCGGAACCGATCCGTTTCTTCTGGGGGAGTAAGGAGGATTGTGATATTATTAAACATAGGGCAAAGGGTGATGGGGTAGGCATCATCGCTGATATCGCCATCACGGCTCGATCCTTTCTCTCCACAGATTTCTTGGAAATAAAGCCTAAGTATAACCCCTTCCCTTTCATGGAGAAAAGTCGATGAGCACGGGACAGGTCGACAAGGCCTTTGCAGAACTTCGGGAGATATTGGGTGATCGGGCAACAACCTCCTCCGTTCACACGATGGCCACAGCCGGGATTGAAGCCCGCGTTACCGTGAGATGAATGATCTTCCCGACATCGTCGTCATCCCCAACAACACCCAGGAGATGGTACGAATCACCAAGGTTGCCTATCGGCACGAAGTCCCCCTCGTCCCCTTTGCAGGAGGCACTGGGATGGGTGGAGGTGCAGTCGCCTGGAAAGGCGGGATTATGGTGGAGACCAAGGGGCTGAATCGCGTCCTTGAGATCGACGAGCAAAACATGACGGTAACCGTTCAGTCTGGAATCACCATTGAGGTCTTAAATGCCGAGTTGGCCCGCCATAAACTATGGCTTTCTCACCAACCGGAATCGAAGCAAGCATGTACCATCGGAGCTTCGGTCGGATGTGATAACGATTCGACCTTTGGGGTTCGCTACGGGAAAATCCGCGACTGCCTGTTGAACGCGGTTATTGTTACGGGGCGCGCCGAAGCTATAAGAGTAGGCCAACGCAAGGCTTCTTTTTCTTCCACGGGATATAAATTTCTCGATCTATTGGTCGCCTCCGAGGGAACCCTGGGTACCATTACCGAGGCCACGCTCCGCGTTGTCCCACTTCCCGAGGCACGGGAGGTAAGGGGATATCTATGCCGCTGCCTCAACGATACGGCCAGGGGACTGGAACGGCTTCTGGGAAGCGGTTTGGCCATCGAAAGTGGTCATGCCAACTGCCGAAATCGATTACATTTCTACACCCACTCATACCGGGAAAGATACGGCAGAGAGCCTCAACTTCCGGAATGGGCGGACGCCATTCTCTTCCTCTCCTTCGCCGGCGATAGGGATATCGTGGCCTTTAGTGTTGACAAGGCTACCCGAATCATGGTCGATGAATTCAACGCGGAACGGGTTGGGGAACAGGAGTTGGTGGAGGGATGGTGGGATTCGAAGCATCGCCTGGAGTTCGTCCCCTTTAAACAGAAGTGGCCAGATAGTCAGCGGCAAAAGAAGTTCGGGGCTGCGGGGATGGCTGGGGAACTGGGGACCTTTGTGGACGTCCAAAGCCTGTGAGATCTATTGGATAAGGCCCTTGAATAAAAGGGGTATGACCTTGAAAATCAGGTCAAGCTAAGGATAAACTGAAGTCAACAGAGGATGGATTCGATGGAGAAGGCGGATGTGGTAATCATTGGGGGGGCGGTGATAGGTTCGAGCATCGCCTACAACCTCCTGAACGATGGATTTGATGGCGAGGTCCTTGTCCTGGAGAGAGACCCCACCTATGAACATTCCTCCACGGCTCTGAGCGTAGGGGGGATACGGCAACAATTTGGGACCAAAGTGAACCTTGATATTGCGCGGTATAGCGTACCTTTTTACGAGAAGTTCGATGAGCTCATGGAGGTTGAGGGGGAGAGGGCCCATGCGGATTTTCGTCAGCGAGGCTATCTCTTCCTGGGTAGGAAGGAGAAGTGGCCGGTCATGAAGAAGCACTACGAGTTTCAGCAATCTCAAGGTCTCGAAGTTCGCCTCCTCAAACCCCAGGAGATTCTGGAAATCATTCCCCATGTCAACCTTGAAGGCGTGGCAGGGGCTACTTTCGGCCCCAGGGATGGATACTTAGACCCCCATGGGGTCCTGAGCGGTTTTGTGAAAAAGGCAAGGTCCATGGGAACCAGATATATCACTGATGAAGCAGTAAATATTCTGGCAAAGTCCAATAAGGTCGAGGGAGTCGAGACGAAGAAAGGGGAATGGATTCAGAGTCCCATCGTGGTAAATGCCGCGGGACCTTTTGCCCAAGAAGTAGGTATGATGGCAGGGGTCGATATCCCGGTGGATCCCATGAGGCGTATGGTATATGAATGCAAACCTCCCAAAGCGTTCGACTACGAAGTACCCCTGACCATCAACACCACGGGCCTCTATTTCAGGACCGAAACAGGGGGAAAGATTCTCACGGGGAAATCCAAGGATGATGAACCGATCGGGGCCAACTTCACCTGGGAGAGGACCCTCTTTTACGACGAGATTTGGCCGGAGCTCGCCCACAGGATTCCCCTCTTGGATCGTTTGAGACTTCAGGGGGGATGGGCCGGCCTCTATGCGGAGAACCGATTGGATCATAACGCCATCTTGGGGGAACACCCCGAGATGAAGGGGTTTTACATGGCCGTGGGTTTCAGCGGCCACGGCCTCATGCAAGCCCCGGCTGTGGGAAAGGCACTGTCGGAGGCGATCCGATTGGGAAGATATGAGACCATCGATGTGAGCTGCCTCGGCATCGATAGATTTGAGACGGGGCAGTTGGTGATAGAAGAGGCGGTGATTTAATCACGGAGATGACAACATAGCCTAATAATGGAAAGGGTGGGAAGATGGAAGAGGTGTTAGAGAGATATCGAGGCCTGAGTCGCCAATCTGAGGCGCTCTTTAAAAGGGCGGAGAAGGTAATGCCCGGGGGCATTAGCCATTCCTATAGGTATTATTGGCCTTACCCCGTTTATTCGGTCAGGGCAAAGGGATCGAAGTTTTGGGACTTGGATGGAAACGAGTACGTGGACCTGTGGATGGCCCACTATGCCCGCATCACGGGCCACGCCCCGGACTTTATTATCGATGGGCTGGCCCAAAAGCTATCAGAAGGCCTCCACGTGGGAATGGTAAATCAGTATGAAGTGGAATTCGCGGAAATGCTCTGCGATATCATCCCGTGCGCTAAGAAGGTTCGATTCTGCTGTACCGGTACCGAGGCCACCATGTATGCCATCAGGCTGGCGAGGGGGTATACGGAACGAAAAGTGATCCTCAAAATAGAGGGGGGTTGGCACGGTCCCAATTCCAATCTCATATATAAGATCAATACCCCCCTTGAGCATGGCGAAAGCCTCGGCCTGCTGCCGGAGATGTCCAAATATACGAAGACCATCCCCTTCAATGATATTAAGGGGGCCATAGAAGCGATAAAGGAAGATGCCGGGGATTTGGCCGGGGTTATCATAGAGCCTGTTCCAGGAACCGGATTCATTCCGGCTGACGTCCACTACCTAGAGGCGCTGAGGGAAGAAACCCTGAGGGTGGGGGCATTATTGATCTTCGATGAGATTATCACGGGTTTTAGGGTGTCCCTCGGGGGCGCTCAAGAGGAGTTCGGAATCGAGCCCGATTTGTGCACCCTTGGGAAGGTAGCCGGTGGAGGAATGCCCATGGGGATTGTGGTAGGAAGAGGAGATATCATGGATATGTGCAATCACATGAAAAGACCTAACAAATGGGAACGCGTTAACATTGGGGGCGGGACCTTTTCGGGTACGCCCATAGCCATGACGGCTGGGCTTCTCCAGCTCCGGTACCTAAAAGAGAACGCCAATTGGATTTACTCGAAGCTGAAGGAGATGGGCGAGAGAGTGAGAAGGGGAGTGGAAGAGGCCTTTCGACAAAACGGAATCGACGCCCAGTGCAATGGATATGGCTCCCTCTATCAGGTCACCTTTCCCCTCCAAAAGGATGCGGAGATAAGAAGTCCGAGGGATATCCTTGAGCGAACTGATTCGCGAAAGAGAGATGTAGAATACAAACTGGGGATGATGAACGAGGGGATATTCGTGGTAAAGGGCGGGGGCGCCTTATCCACAGAACATTCAGAAGAGGATATCGAAAAGATCATCCGGGCAACTCAGAAGGTAGCAAAGGAGATGGGTTCATAGTCCACTTGTAATATCAATATTGAATCTTTCTATGTACTATGAGAAATTTAGAATAAAAGAACAAAGTGATCTGCTTCTATCCCAGAGTAGGCAGGGGCTCTATTGTAATTTTCGATGTTTCTTCAAATGATGAACTTTATAAACTTATGACACAATGGTTAAACATTGTCCCCGTGAGTTTTGACATCTACCCTTTGACAACCCCATTAGAGGCAGAGGAGCTTCTAAAATAAAAATGAGGTGATGTCGTAGGATGGGCTCGGGTCAACATAAATATCCGGCTGGGCTCCAAAGATCTGGGGTAGTAATGAGGAAGAGGCGGTCAAAACGGATTGACAGCCTTACCCTCAGTGGAAAGCTGGCTGGGGACTTTCACGCTCTTTCAAATCAAATATTGCGCTATGCAAACCGCGGTGTCCCGAGAATTGACTTCCTGCGCGAAATCTCTAAGATGCTCATGGACTTCTCTGGATGCGATACAGTTGAACTGCGATTTAAGGAAAACGACAATTATTTTCGCTGCGAGGTCAGACGGCACCACAAACAATTTTCCCGCTTTGAAATCATCCCTTTGGCGCAGAATGAGGACGGCGAGAGTATTTCAGGCTCGCAGAAAGATCCGGGCCTGGAAATGCTATGCAATTACATTGTTAATGACCACGTTGATTCTTCGATGCCCTTCTTCACGGAAAACGGCAGTTTCTGGACGGGCAACACGGAAAATCCGTTGGTCTTCCATCCGATGACCAACGGGAAAAAACCTGTTCAAAGCCTCCACCTCGGCGACCACTACAGGTCGCTCGCCCTGATCCCGCTTTTGGTTGGCAATGAGAACATTGGGCTTTTGCAATTGAAGAGCAAGCGAGGAGACTATTTCACGGAAGAAGAGATAGAGTTATACGAAGGCCTCGCACAAAACCTTGGGATCGCTTTGGTGAACCAGCGTGTACAGGCGGCCATTCATGAACGGGTCAAGGAACTGACGTGCCTATATGGTATAGCACAGGTGGCTGAACGACCCGGCATATCTCTGCAAGAAATTCTGCAATGCATTGTGGAGCTTCTTCCGCCGGCCTGGCAGTACTCCGAGATCGCCTTCGGCAGGATCATTTTAGATGGCGTATTTTACACAACACCTGGTTTTCAAAAGAGCCGGCAGAAACAGTCGGCGGATATCATTGTGAGTGGTAAAAGGCGGGGTGTTATCGAGGTGGTCTACAGCGAGAAGAAGCCGGAACTTGACGAAGGCCCATTCCTCAAAGAGGAGCGAAGCCTGATAGATGCCGTAGCCAGGCAGGTGGTACTCATCATTGAACGAAGGGAGACTGAGCAAGAAAAATCGAAGCTCCAGGATCAGCTCAGACACGCTGAGCGGTTAGCCACCATCGGACAGCTTGCTGCAGGCGTGGCCCACGAACTGAATGAGCCCTTAGGCAATATCCTGGGATTTGCCCAGCTTGCAAAGAAATGCCCGGGATTGCCCAATCAGGTGGAGAAGGACATTGAACAGATAGTAACCGCCTCTTTGCACGCACGGGAAGTCATCAAGAAGCTGTTGTTATCCGCTCGTCAAATGCCGCCAAAGACGACCCAAGTCAATCTTACCCAAGTGGTTGAAGATGAGCTCTATTTACTCGAAGCTCGGTGTGCCAAGGGGGGAATTGAATTGGTACGTTCGCTATCGCCGGACCTGCCGGAGATCACTGCCGATCCGGCACAATTGAACCAGGTGCTGGTCAATCTGGTCGTCAATTCAGTGCAGGCGATGCCAGAAGGGCGTCGCAGTCTTATTGACTTAACGGAATTATCGACCGGTTTTAACCGGGTTTATTTGATATCGATCAAGGGAGCGGCTCTGCCGCTCCCTTTATTTTTGGGCGATATCTACTCGCCGTGGATCGGCGCGTCCGGGTGGAAGGCGTGG
>JAUWDQ010000238.1 GCA_030608745.1 Pseudomonadota bacterium
AGCGTTGCCGTTAGGAGGTTTCTTCTAACCGCATAACCGCACAACTGCATCACTTTTCTCTATCGCAGCACCATTTTTGGACTGCAGCACCTCTGCACCATGTTTATTTGCTTAACCTTAACCTCAACCTTAACCTCCACACTGGTGATTAGCTGCAGCACCGCTCAACCGCAGCACCTTTATTTATCGCAGCACTTCTAATTGACTTATTGATTTATTCGATCATAATTACATAAAGGGTTAAGATGGCAAGGAAAAACACAAAGGTCTTGGTTATCGATGCCGATAAAGCTTTTGCCGAAAAGATAGCCGAGATCTTAACCCCCTAAGGGTTTTAACATCATCCTCTCCCACAGCGGGAAAGATGGTATCCACAAGGCCTCCTATACCTCCCCCGATATGGTCATCCTCAACCATCAACTCCCCGATCTGGAGAGCAAAGAGGTACTGAATCGCCTCAAGGGAATCGATCGAACCATTCCCATTATCATCGCCATGGCCGTCGGCGGGGAGAGGGGGACCGTCGAGCTCCTCAAAGAAGGAGCATCCGATTTCTTGGTCAAACCCATCCGGTCCAGAGACCTACTGGAGGCCATAAAAAGGGCTCACACGAAACGCATGGCGGACCTGGAAATTCAGTCAAAAAAGTTCCTGTCCCTGGGTAAACTTTTTCCCTTCTTGGCGCACGAAATTCGAAACCCATTGCACGCCATCGGAGGAGCATTGACTATCCTGCAAAGAAAGTGCGATGCGCAGGACGATACAATTGCCCAATGCATTGAGATCATCCGGGAAGAGGTCCGACGGTTGAATCAATTTATACAGGAGTGCCTGGACTTCTCCCGGCCCCCTGCGAGAAGGAGGTTTGCCGAAACCGACCTGAACGAAATTATCAGGTCATCCCTCAATACCATGGCACCGGTTATCGAAGCCCACCCTAACAAGATCGAGGTCATTACCAACCTTGATGAAACTCTCCCCAAAATTAAGGCCAATTTTAACGAGATCAAGCAGGTTTGCCTCAATATCTTGAAAAACGCCATTGAAGCAATGAAAAATGGGGGCAAGCTGGAGATTCACACCTCCTCGAACCAGCATGAGCGGCCGAGGAATGTGATGATCAAGATCGTTGACACGGGAATGGGCATCGATGAGAAAAACCTCCCTTACCTATTCGACCCTTTTTTCTCGACCAAATCGAGGGGAACCGGTTTGGGACTGGCCCTTTGTAAGAAGATCATCGTTGAAAACCATAGGGGACAGATAGATATAGAGAGCAAGAAGAACATTGGCACTACGGTTACCATTACCTTCCCCTTTTCCCTCTAACCTGTTCATTGGTGGCCCTCTGTGGGAAAAAGGAGGTCATATTTCATCCGTTTCCTTTTTGTGAGAATGAAAATGATTTCGGGTTTGCCGAGGTAACCTATTAGGGGGTTATGAAAAATGGAGGGAAAATCCATACTGGTGGTAGATGACGAACCCAATTCCCTCTTCGCCTTATCTCGGATCCTGGAGGATGAGGGATATCGGGTCATTACCGCTGAAAACGGAAAGAGCGCCCTTGGGAAATTAAAAAAAGATATGGTAAACGTCATCGTCACCGATGAGCGCATGCCCGATTTGGGCGGAATGGAACTCCTCAAAGAGGTGAAACGAAGGTACGATTCAATCCCCGTAATCTTCCTCACGGCCTTCGGCTCCGTCGATATGGCCGTGGAAGCCCTCAAGGAGGGGGCCTTCTATTTCTTCGAAAAGCCCGTGGCCAATAACTTGGAGCGGTTCATCACCATCATCAATCAGGCCGTTAGGACCCAATCCCTTGAGGCCCAAATTTACCATCTCCGGAAGGAGGTCAGCGAGAAATATAGCTTCTCTAATATCGTGGGCAAGAGCCGTCAGATGCTGGAGATATTTGAAATAATCGATAGGGTAGCCCCCACCGATAAGACGATCCTCATTCAGGGGGAAAGCGGAACGGGGAAGGAGCTCATCGCAAAAGCCCTCCATAGCAGGAGTTTGCGCAGGAATAGACGCATGGTGACCGTGCCCTGCGGTGTCCTCACGGACAGCCTGCTCACGAGCGAGCTCTTCGGCCACAGCAAAGGCGCCTTCACTGGCGCGGTAAAGGACCAACTGGGGAGGATCGAACTGGCTCAGGGGGGAACCCTATTCTTGGATGAAATTGCCGAGATTCCCATCAACCTCCAAAAAAGACTGCTTCGGATCCTTCAGGAAAAGGAATTTCAGCGGGTTGGCAGCGGCCAAACCATCAAGGCCGATGTAAGAATCATTGCCGTCACCAATAAAGATCTCTATGAGGAGGTGAGAAACAAACGGTTTCGCCAGGATCTCTACTATCGACTAGCCGTCGTGCCCATAAACATCCCCCCGTTACGGGAGAGAAAGGAGGATATCCCCCCCTTGACCAAGCAATTCCTCGATAAATATCATGAGGGGAAGGGTTCGGTTCGGATACTTCCCGAAGTGGTGGAGAAGATGAAACAGTATCCCTGGCCAGGAAACGTCCGGGAATTGGAGAATGTGGTACAACAGATGATCGTGTTCTGCCAAAACCAAACCATCACGCCCAAAGATCTCCCCCCGCAGATCTTTTCGCCGGACCTCTCCGAAGACCTGATTGAGGGGAAAAAGATCTCCCTCGTTGACATTGTGTCAGATATTGAAAAAAGGTGCATCCTCAGGAAATTGCATCAAACCAATTGGCACCTTCATAACACTGCAAAAGAGTTGGGAATTACGCGGAAGATGCTCGGCATACGAATGGCTAAATACGGGATGAAACGCCCTTCTAAGAAAGTCAGTGAATGAGTCAACTGGACTTCCGCGCGCTTCTTGAGAGATCACTGCATAACTGCAGCACTTTTGTTCGACCGCAACACAGCAGCACTAGTTTGTATTGGCACTGAAATTGCTGAATCAATTCCAAGAGCGGGGGAGTTAAAGGTTGAAGCCGATTTGAGTGGAGGAAAATATGGTCAGAGATCGCGTCCTGCTCATCGATGAAGACCCCAATCTGTTGACCTGCTTCAAAACCCTGCTGGAAGAGAGAAACTTCAAAGTGGAAACGGCTCAGGACCGAGACCAGGCCTTGGGCCACCTCTCCCGTAAACCTTTTTCGGTTCTGATCACGGAATACCTCCTCGAGCACAACGATACCCGCGATATCATTCGCCGAGTTAAGGCCACCTCTCCGGAGACGTCTATCATCGTGGTAACGGGGGCGGTCATCAACGATATCCTCCATGAAGAACTGGTCGATCTCGGAGTCAGCGATCTCTTTATCAAGCCTTTCCCCGTTGAGGGCATGGTCATTGCTGTTAAAAAAGTATTGCGAACGAGGCAACTGGCCATGAGGGCTAAGAAGCTCAGGGAACAACTTCATTCAACAAGGATCCGTTTTGGGGAAGCCTCGGAGGGGTTTCTCCTAGACCCCCTGACCGGCTCGCCGGAGTACCAGATCTATAATAGCCGATATCTGAAGGACCGGTTTCACGGGGAATTGAAAAGGGCTCGTCGACATAACCGATACCTATCGCTTCTGCTCCTGAGTCTCACCTCGAGGGAAAAGGTCAAGGGACAGGTCCCGAGGAAAACCGACCAATATCTAATCGAGATGGCCAAGGTGGTAAGGAAAAACATCCGCGCAGAAGATACGGTAGCCCGACAGCGCCAGGGGTTTGCCCTCATCTTGCCGGAGACCGAAGGCAAAGGGACCGAATCTTTAATGCAGCGGCTTAAGGGCCTCATTCAGGCCCACCCCCCTTTCCTATCCGATCCTCAGTTCCAGCGGCTTAACCGTCAACTGAGCTTTTCATCCTACACTTACCCTGAACACCTCGAAATCCCAACCCTCGAATGAAGCGAAATGCTGCAGCACCGCAGCACCTCTGCACCGCAGCACTAGTTTTCCTTAGCCTTAACCTTAACCTTAACCTCGACCTCAACCTCAGCCTTAACCTCAGCCTCAACCTGTCACTTCTTACTGCCT
>JAUWDQ010000306.1 GCA_030608745.1 Pseudomonadota bacterium
CACCCGTCCGCCACTCTACTCTTCCGACGAATCGGAATTTCTCGTTCGACTTGCATGTGTTAGGCACGCCGCCAGCGTTCATTCTGAGCCAGGATCAAACTCTCCAATTAAACTGAACCCCACAAATCGGCAGTTTACGTATTCAATTTTCAAAGAGCAAAATTATTCTATTATGATATTATATAGATTATTTTCCCTTTGTCAAGGGAAATATTGCATTTCTTTGACTTTCGGTGAGTATTCCCTTTATAAACTCTTCCCCCATTTTTGTCAATACCATTTTCCCCCCTGAAGCTCCATTCTCGGCTATTTCCCTTCTTCCCGCACCTTCACCCGATGGAATCTCTTCTTCCCGGCTCTCAGGATGATCTCCCCCTTTCCAAAATGCTCCACGTTCAACGGTTCATCGAAGCGTTCCACATTCCTTCCGTCTATATATGCCCCCCCTTGTTCGATGAGCCGTCTTGCCTCGGCACCAGATCTGCAGAGTGTTTCCTTGAAAATTTCGAAGGCGACAATCCCCCTTTTCAATCTATGTTTGTCTATGACCGTTGTTGGAATTGATTCCACTGTCTCGGCTAACTTCTCCCGCGGAATGGTGCTCGATGGAAACAAGTCAGGGGGAATATGTCCTCCACCGAATAATGCCATGGATGACCTCCACGCGTCCAAGGCTTCTTCTCTGCCGTGATTTATCCCTGTTGCTTCAAAGGCCAAAACTGCCTTGGCCATATTCAGGTCAGCGTTTTCTAAAAACTGCACCCTCCGTATCTCTTCCATGGGAAGAAAGGTAAAGAGCGATAGAAAACGCTCTACATCACGATCATCAGTGTTGACCCAATATTGATAATACTGATAGGGGGAAGTCATCGAGGCATCGAGCCAAATGGTTCCTTGTTCCGTCTTTCCCATCTTCTTCCCATCGGCCGTTTCGATCAAGGGAAAGGTGATCCCATAGGCTGCCTTGCCCTCGAGTCGACGAATTAAATCGATCCCCGCCACAATATTGCCCCACTGATCGCTCCCCCCCATTTGGAGGACACAACCGTATTCCTTAAGGAGATGCCAAAAGTCATAGGCCTGCAAGGGTTGATAATTGAATTCGATAAAAGAGAGCCCCCTTTTCAAACCCACCTTTATGGACTCGAAACTGAGCATTCGATTAACACTGAAATGGACCCCGATATCTCGCAAGAATTCAATATAGTTCAACCTCGTTAACCAATCCGCATTATTTAAAAGAAGTGCATTCCCCTTGGAAAACTCCAGGTACCTGGAAAACTGCTTCCCCATCGCATGGACATTTCGGTCGATCTCCCCTCTGGTCAAGACCTTCCTCATTTCGATCTTGCCGCTCGGATCCCCCACTAAGCCAGTGCCCCCTCCTACGAGGGCAATGGGCCTATGGCCACTTCTCTGCATATGGGCCAGTGCCATAATGGGCACAAGGCTCCCCACATGGAGGCTGGAAGCTGTTGGATCGAATCCAATATAACAGGTCGCGGGCCTCAGCAAGCATTCCCTGACGCCCTCTTCATCCGTTACCTGTTCGATAAAACCCCGTTCAGCTAATATGCCGAAAACATTCTTCAAAGCCCGATCTTTCTATTATCCAATGGCACTTTGAGCCTTCGAATCGATTCGCTCTTTCCGTTGTTGGGGTTAATCTCCAGTATAACCCCTTGTAGCTCAACCTCCTTCGATGCCACATCGAACTTTCTGGGCATTTGGGTTAAGAACCTCTCTATCGCAACCGTCTTCTTAATGCCAATTACCGAGGCCATGGGGCCCGTCATCCCCACGTCTGTGATATACGCGGTTCCGCTGGGGAGAACCCGCTCATCGGAAGTCTGAATATGGGTATGTGTGCCCAAAACCGCGCTTGCCCTTCCGTCCAAAAACCAGCCCAATGCCATCTTCTCAGAGGTGGCCTCTGCATGAAAATCAACGACCGTACAATCAGTTTCCCTGTTGAGCTCCATGAGCTCCTTCTCTGCTGCGGCGAAGGGGCAATCCAAATTCTTCATAAACACCCTTCCCTCTAAATTCACCACCCCTATCTTCTCCCCTATTCGGGTTGTGAAAATGCTACTTCCCTTTCCAGGCGCCCCATCGGGATAATTTGCAGGCCTCAAGATCCTTGCCTCTCCATCCAAGAATTGGATGATCTCCTTTTTGGCCCATATATGGTTGCCTGAGGTAATTACATTTACCCCCTTCCCCAAGATTTCCCTTGCAATTGCCGGGGTGATACCAATTCCTCCAGCCGCATTCTCCCCATTGGCGATGGTTAAATCAATCTCCTCCCTTTCAACAAGACCTCCCAATAGGGTTAAGAGGGCTTTCCTGCCCGCCTTTCCTACGATATCACCTATGAACAAAATTCTCACCTTAAACCCCTTAGAGGAATCAAATCTTGATGGCTTCGTAAAAAGTCCATCTGCTGCGTTGCACTTCATCCCCTGCCCTGTTAAATTGAAGGCAGGTTATATCAAGAGATATGAGATATAGAAGCTGCTTGAAAACAGTAACATCAAACAAAGAAAATATTTAACAGGGTAAATCACTGCAGCGTACTTCTATGTA
>JAUWDQ010000120.1 GCA_030608745.1 Pseudomonadota bacterium
GCTCATGGCCCTGAGCAAAGCCGAAGGGCTGCGTTCCGCTTCATCCCCTGCCCTGTTAAATTGAAGGCAGCCATATCAATAGATATGGGATATAGAAGTTGCTTGAAAACAGTAACATCAAACAAAGAAAATATTTAACAGGGTAAATCATTGCACCGTACTTCTATGTACGCCTCATTCCTCAGGATTTGCGCGCCTTGCATCTGGATCTTTTTTCTTTGCCGTCTGATCTCGACTTTTTACAATGACGTCATCTTTAGGGTAGGTCCTAGATTAAATGCCATTACTTCTCCGCCTCCCATTTTCCCACCCTCGCCTTGGCGAGGTCCCAACAGTAATCGTAAAGGTGGAGGCCTTTGCTGGTTGCGATGATCTCCCCGTCTTCCACCCCGATTTCCTTGGCCATATATTCCTTGACCAATTGAATGGCCGCCAGGTTGGAGGGAAACCCAGCCCAGAGGTCCCAGGACCTGAAGTAGGGCATGAAGTGAAGCTTTCCGTATCGAACCCGGGTATCGATTCCACGAAGACATTGGGGATCGTCCAAGAAGATGGAGGCCGCATTTCCAACGGCCATATAGGCCTGATTCGTGTTGAACCCGTCCTCCTGGTACATCTTGATGACCTCGGAAATTTGCCTCTCCAGGTCTTCCCCGTAAGTGTAGCTCTCCAATTCCGATTTATTTGAGGTGATGAGTTTTTCCAGGTAACCCTCGATGTATTCCATATCAGTGGGAGGAGGAACCCCAACGCCCGGGGGAATATCCGGGATGAGAGGCCGAGTGGAGGGAAATTTGATCTGTATGACGATAAAATCGTACTCAAGCCGCTTCTGCCCCTCAAAACTCCCCCTGTCTATCGTGTATTCGTAGCCCCTTTCGGAGATATTATAGATGCATTGAAACCAGGCATCCGGGAGATCCCGGGCTTGAATGTACTCGAAACGCAAGGCCATCCCTTCTCCTTTGTAAATAGTTTTCCCCCGATGACGGAAAACGTACTCTTTGGGGGAGTCTAAGGTCTTTGTGACCCCTGAAGGATAAAACCCACGGTGGGTACGAACCACTTCCCCAAATAGTCCGCAATGAGGACCGAGAGGTTGGCCATTAATACCGCGCTTGGTTTTTCCAAAAGGCGGCCAAGCTCGACCCCGAAGGCCTCAACGTAGTTTTCATCTTCCTTGTATTTCTTGGGGCCGTTGCCATCGAAGTCAACCCCGATCTTTTCCATTTCCCTTTGAATGTGACTTGTCAATCGATTCAAGAGGGGTGTTCTCTTCGCCTCGTCTTCCAGGTACTTATTCAGACAGAAGCCGACGAAGAAGATCAAGATATTTTCGACCTCCGCGAAGACGCGAAAGGTATTGCCCTCCCCATATCTCTCCATCAGGGCCTGGTAGTCTTCACCATGGATCCGAAGCCAATCGTTATATCCCTTGTCCAGGTCCCACATTCGCTTTTCCTTCAAAGGGTCCTTGGCCTCGTTGAGCCCCAGGATGGCATAAACAAGCTTTCTCCCCTCATCGATGAGGAACTCGCCCAAAAGCTCCACTTCCCTGTTCAATACCATATTCTGACCGGACATCTCCACCCCCCATGGAATACCCCTTATCATACTCCAAAAAGATAAATTGGTAAAACATTTTCTTCAACCCATGGGTGACCGAAGGATTGGGACCACATCAATATCCGCGTCAAACCTTGAAAGGAGAGTCAAAAAAATCGTTTTTTATCTTGACAAAAAAAGGGGGATGTTTTAGGATTCTTGTGCTAATTATCACATATTATTTCGTGTTATTTCGTGATTGATAGTTTTCCCCTAAAAAGAGACCACTATTAGCCGCCAGGACTTTTCTTGTTTCCCATCTGAAATGTCGTGGAGGAGCAAAGGAAGCTTATAGCATATGCAAATGAGTAGTGGATTCCATTTAGGCATGTTGCTTAAACAATTCTTTTTGAAAGGAGGTAATACGTATGGGTGTTGAGAAAAGGTATCCCGTTCCCTCGGATCTTGAGATTGCTCAAGAAACGGAATTAAAGCCCATCACGGAGATCGCCGGGATCTGTGGAATCACCGGCGACGAATTAGAACCTTATGGGAAGTATATGGCCAAGATCAACCTGAGTATCCTTGACCGGCTTAAGGACAAGCCAAATGGCAAGTTCATTACCGTAACGGCCATCACCCCAACTCCGCTAGGTGAGGGAAAGACCGTCACAAACCTCGGACTCGGGCAAGCCATGTTCAAGGTACTCCAGAAGCAGGGGAAGCTCTCAATCAACTGCCTGCGCGAGCCCTCCAAGGGACCCACCTTTGGAATCAAGGGGGGTGCGTGCGGGGGAGGGTACTCCCAGGTGCTCCCCATGGAGAACATCAACCTCCATTTCACTGGGGACATTCACGCCGTGGAGACGGCCCATAACCTCTTCAATGCGGCGATGGATGCCCACATTCTCCACGGAAATAAGCTCAATATCAATATCCACGACATCAACTTGCGGCGCTGCGTGGACTTGAACGAGAGGGCCCTTCGCAATATCGTCTTGGGGTTAGGCGGGAGATTGGATGGAGTTCCTCGCGAGGGTGGGTTCGACATCACCGTGGCCACGGAGACGGCAGCGGTTCATGCCTTGACCACTGGGCTCAAGGACCTCCGGCAGAGGCTGGGGAGAATGATCTGCGGTTTCACCAGGGAAGGGAAACCGGTAACGGCGGAAGATCTGAAGGTGGCAGGGACGATGACCGTACTCATGAAGGATGCCATCAAGCCCAACCTGGTCCAGTCCATAGAGAATCACCCGGTATTCGACCACGGCTTTCCCTTTGCCAATGTCGCCCATGGTAACAATTCGGTCCTGGCGGACATGGTGGCCCTCAGGTTGGCCGACTACGTGGTTACGGAGAGCGGCTTCGGCGCTGATTGTGGCGCGGAGAAGCTCTTCAACGTGGTCTGCCGTCAAAGCGGCGTAAAACTGGACTGCGTAGTCATTACCTGTTCCATCAGGGCCCTCAAGATGCACGGCGGGGCCTATGAGTTTAGGGCCGGTCAGCCCTATAACAGGGAGGCTGCGGAAAAGGAGAACCTCCCTGCCTTGGAGAAAGGGGCCGAAAACCTGAAGGTCCATATCGAGAATATGCTCAAGTTCGGGGTGCCGGTGGTAGTAACCATCAACACGTTTACGGCGGACACGGATAAGGAGATAGACTTCCTCATCAAATACTCCAAGGACTGCGGTGCCATGGACGCCGTCCCCATCGAGGCATGGTCCAAAGGGGGCGATGGATGCATCGAAGCCGCGGAGGCGGTGATCAAGGCCTGCGATCAACCCAACAAGTTTAAGCTCCTCTATCCCGACGATATGCCCATCAAGGAGAAGATAGAGACCGTAGCTCGGGAGATTTACCGGGCCGACGGAGCGGATTATACCCCCCTTGCCGAGCAGAAGATTCAGCTCTACACGGATCTGGGCTGGGGGAATCTCTCTCTCAACATGGCCAAGACCCACCTCTCACTTTCCCATGACCCGGATTGGAAGGGGGTACCGAAAAATTATCGGGTTCCCATCCGGGATATTCGGGCATCTGTGGGAGCCGGGTTCCTCTACCCCATGCTGGGGGAAATGAGGACCATGCCGGGATTGCCTTCCCAGCCGGCCTTCTGGGCAGTGGATGTCGATGAAAAGGGGATAACCAAGGGGCTGTTTTGATGGTGAGTTGAGCATATGGATTGCCATTGAGATGGTGGGGGGCATTTGGATATAATTTAACAGTGACATAAAGGTTTTTTATGCCTAAATGCGCTATCACCTTTCAGCCGAGCGGAAGGAAGATAGAGGTAGATCGGGACGAAAATATATTAGAGGCTGCCATAGCGGCGGGAATCCATGTCAATGCCTCCTGTGGCGGAAGTGGGACATGTGGTAAATGCAAGGTCAAAATAGTTAGGGGAAAGACGCGGTCTCCCCAAAACCCAAAGCTCCCCAAACGGGAGTTTGACCGGAGGTACCGGCTTGCCTGCATCACCTCGTGCCTGAGCGACCTGGAGGTGGAGATTCCCATTGAATCCCAGGTCGACCCATCGGTATTGAGGCTGAAACGGGAGGGGAGGAACCTCCTTTCGCCCCGAGACATCGATCAGCTCGTTGAGGGTTGGGAGATCGATCCTGCCGTCTTCAAGCGATACGTAGAACTGAATCCCCCGAGCTTGGATGACAACGTAAGCGATCTGCCCCGGCTCATAAACGCCCTTTACAAGAAATACGGTATCAGGGGAATATCCACGGACTTCCGCGTCATTATGAAGCTGAGCCGCCTTCTCAGGGAAGCGGACTGGAAGGTGACGGTCACCCTGGTCCTCACTCGGAAGGGATATAAGCTCATCAATGTGGAACCGCGGAATATGGTTTGTGAGAACTACTCCATTGTGATCGATTTGGGTACCACCACGGTCTTCGGGCAGCTTCTCAACCTCAACAAGGCTGAGGTGTGCGGTTTCCCCGATGGGATGGGTACCTTCACATTGGCGGAGGCCTCCGATTATAATGCCCAGATTAGCTATGGCGAAGATGTGATCAGCCGGATCGTCTATTCCCAGAGGCGCGGCGGGTTGAAGAAGCTCCAGGAGGTGATCATCTCCACGATCAACGGGATTATCGAAAACCTTTTGCAGATGAGCGGGATAAGGAGGGACCTCATTTCTCATCTGGTCATTGCGGGAAATACCACCATGACCCATCTCTTCTTGGGGCTTGATCCCAAATACATACGGGAGGATCCCTATGTTCCCACGGCCAATTTTATTCCGCCCGTCAGAGCCGTTCATCTGAGGGTCAACCTGGGGGACCATGTCCACACCTATATCTTTCCCATGGTGGCCAGCTATATGGGCGGGGATATCGTTTCGGGGATCTTGGGCTCGGGGATCTTTCAACGGGAAGCCCTCACGTTGTATATGGATATCGGGACCAACGGGGAAATCGTCTTGGGGAATAAGGATTGGTTGATCAGTGCTTCCTGCTCCGCTGGGCCGGCCTTTGAAGGTGCGGGAATCAAATTCGGAACCCGGGCCACCAGGGGGGCCGTCGAACGGGTGAACATCAACCCGAGGACCTTGGAACCCATGCTTTTAACCATAGGAAGGGCAAAACCCATTGGGATATGCGGAACGGGGCTCATCGACACCGTGGCTGAGCTCTTTCAGGGGGGCATCATCGACCAGAATGGAAAGTTCAGCAGGGAGCTCGATACCGATCGGGTGAGGGAGGGGGACGATGGATATGAGTATGTCCTGGCCTGGAAGGAAGAGACCGGGATCAAGGAGGATATCGTCCTGACGGAGATCGATATCGAAAACCTCATCCGGACAAAGGCCGCCATATATGCGGGGTGTAAAATCCTCTTAGACAGTGTAGGATTGGGATTTCAGGACGTGGATCAATTCATCATCGCAGGGGGGTTCGGCCATTACATAGATCTGGATAAGGCCATCTTCATCGGCCTCCTGCCCGAAATGGAGACCCGGAAGTACCTATTCGTGGGAAATGGGTCGCTCCTGGGGGCTCGGCTCCTCTCCTTTTCGAAGGACCTGCTGAGGGAAACGGAGCGGATTGCTCATATGATGACCAATCTCGAGTTGAGCAATAACCCATCCTTTATGAGCGAATTCGTGGCAGCGATGTTCCTGCCCCATACCGATGCTTCCGCCTTTCCGGGGGTTTCGGGGAGGCTCCATGAATATCAAAAGGCGAAGGCCGCCTATGCGTCGTAGAGGGGAGAGATTTGACTTACACCATCGCGGTTTCAGGCAAGGGAGGGACCGGGAAGACCACCTTGTGTGGGATGCTCATTAAATATCTTTTGGATAAAGAGGAGAAACCCATATTGGCAGTCGATGCGGATTCCAATTCCAATCTGAATGATGTCCTGGGGGTAGAGGTGAAATCGACCATAGGGGAAGCACGGGAATTGATGAAAAAGGATGCCCCCACCGGGATGACCAAGGAGATTTGGTTCGAATACAAGGTCAATGAGGCCCTCATCGAGGCGAATGGATATGACCTGCTCGTCATGGGGCGACCCGAGGGGCCCGGGTGCTACTGCGCCGCAAATACCCTGGCCAGGAAGTATATCGATATCCTTTCGGACAATTACCGCTATGTGGTCATCGACAACGAGGCGGGAATGGAACACCTCAGTCGGCTCACGACACAAAATGTGAACCTCTTGATCATTATATCGGACCCCAGTAGACGAGGGGTGAGTACGGCGGGCCGCATCCGTGATCTAGTCCTCGAACTCAATTTGGACATCGATCGAACCGTCCTCATCGTCAACCGAGCCCCGGGGGATCTAGACCCCGCAATTGCCGGGCAGCCCGAGGTATTTGGTTTGGAATTAGTCGGGACCATTCCCGCGGACGAGACGGTATTTCAATTCGATGTGGAGGGGAAGCCCACCTTCGGGCTTCCGGCCGATTCTCCAGCGGTTCGGTCGGCCCGGGAGATATTCGATCACCT
This sequence comes from Pseudomonadota bacterium, assembly GCA_030608745.1. Lineage (GTDB taxonomy): Bacteria > Desulfobacterota > BSN033 > WVXP01. The sequence goes on from JAUWDQ010000120.1 coordinate 6,516, forward strand.
TATTCAATAGGATACAACGGGGAGGGAAGAGATGACGGCAAAGATCATAAGTGGGAGTGAGGTAGCCAAGGAGATTCGGGAGGAGCTGAAGCAGGAGGTAGCGGACTTGAAGGAGAGGCATAACCTAGTACCGGGATTGGTTACCATCTTGGTTGGAGAGGACCCGGCCTCCGTCAGTTATGTAACGGCCAAGCAGAGGACCTCCCATGAACTGGGTTTCTACTCCAAACAGGACAATCAGCCGGCGGATATGGCGGAGGATGAGCTCTTAAAACTGATTGATCAATACAACAGCGATCCCAAAATCCACGGCATCCTCGTGCAACTCCCATTGCCCAAACACATAGATGAGGGCAAGATCCTTTACGCCATCGATCCCCGAAAGGATGTAGATGGCTTTCATCCGGTGAACGTGGGGAAGCTCATGATCGGGGAACCCAATTATCTGCCCTGTACCCCCGCGGGAATTCAACAGCTCCTGATCCGCTCGGGGACGAAAATAGAGGGAGCCGATGTGGTGGTGGTGGGCCGGAGCAATATCGTGGGCAAGCCCATTGCCAATATCCTCTTGCAGAAGAGGGAAGGGGCCAACGCAACGGTCACGGTATGCCATACCCGAACCAGGGAGATGGCCTCTTATACGAAAAGGGCGGATATCCTGATCGTCGCCGCGGGGAAGCCCAAGGCCATAACCGCTGATATGGTGAGGGAAGGGGCTGTGGTCATCGATGTGGGGGTTAATCGCATTGGAAAGACCCCCGAGGGGAAGGCCATCCTGTGCGGGGATGTGGATTTCGAGGGAGTGAAGGAGAAGGCGAGCGCCATAACCCCAGTTCCCGGCGGCGTGGGCCCGATGACCATTACAATGCTGATGATGAATACCGTCAAGGCTGCCAAATTGGCAGCGGGTATTGCATAGAAAGGAGGAAGAGAAGTGGCCAAGAAGGAGAAGAAGACCCCTGAAAAAAGGGAAGGAACCGAAGGGGAATATCAATACGAGGAGAAGACTTCCTTCGATGGGAAGAAGGTGAAAGTTTTGGGGCCCACCTTTGAAAAGGGGCAACCCGATAAACCCGAGAATTGGCGGCAGAAGTTGAGAAATAGGGAGGAGAAGCTGAACTACCTCAAGACGGGGGAACGATATTGGTTCAACGAGGACTGGCATCTACCCTTAAATATTCCTGCATAATATTCAGTAACATTCTGAATTGTATTAGATTCTGTGTGGCAAGCAACATCGAAATCTTAAATTGAATATTGGGGATATCTCTTCCAAAGTAACAGGCTGCTGTTATTGTACTCC
>JAUWDQ010000036.1 GCA_030608745.1 Pseudomonadota bacterium
ATGGCAACCTGACATTTCCCACTTTGCACAGCGGGCACCACCCCGTAAACACACGCAGCATGGCTACACAGGGCACACTTAAGATTATATCCTTCTTTGTATTCCCTCGCCAAGAGGAGCAGGCTTAGTTGAGTTGAATCACAATAAATCATACCGAAATCAGGCTCAAAATTGGTTGTCCTGAGCGGAGCCGACACCACTCCTACGTACCTGCCTACTTCCAAACGAGGAAATTCTTGGGCGTAATGGCTTCCGGCTTCCAGATTCTCCACATCATGCGGGAAACGATTATGCCCCTCCAAGAAATGCTTCGGGGGTTCACCGAGCCCGTAACCTATAACCGGTTCAGGGCACCAGTTGTCTTCCTTCAGCATCGCAATTGCAGTTCCGTCCCGGCGCGAAATCTGAAAAGCCTGGCACAGTGACAGGTGATGGCCAAAATCCTTAAGTGGTCTCTGCGCTCCCGTAGGAACATCACCTTCCTTTTCGAGCAATTTCAGTGATAGAGGAAAGGTTTTCAACCGTAACTGCCTCTCAAGTTCCTCTCCATACCCATGGTAAATTTCAAGATCTGCCATTTTACCATTACCTCCTTACTTTTCTGCAGGGCCTATTTCACCCTGAAATAGGGCCTTGGTGTGTTGATTTGGACCCCTGTGCCGATTATACGTTTAAAGAAATTATCAATCGAATTTCTAAAGATAAAACTAAAATTATCAAAGAGCAACCACTTTTTTAAATATGATCCTCCGCTTCAAAAGCCAAAAAATAAGAAGCTCTAGAAGGCCCCTTTTCCGAAAAAACTGCTAAGGGATATAAAAAATCAATGAAGTTAGAATCGAAAAGAGGGGATCTTTAACTACCTCTGCTTGCCACAGGCACAGAAATGGTTCAAGCCCAGGATTTTCGCCGCCCCGGATATGGTTATGCCATAGAAGATCTTCGGCTTTTGGATGAGAAATTCCCCGATGGTATCGTTGACGAGGGTCGTCCCCGTAATAAGGACCACATCGCACCAGAGGAGGTTATCTCTGGCTTTCTCCGGTCCTTCTATTGGAACTCCGAATTTCACCTTCCCGATATTGTCGGGATCGAGGTCCGTTACTCTCAAACGGAACACCTCTGATAAAGTATCCACCATTCGGGGTTGGAACCCGACCACGGCAATCTTAGGCTGGTCGAATTTTTCCCCTATGTATCTGACTAGTTCAAGGCTGCATCGTTTCGGCTCCTCATCCTTGCAGTGGACGGCTTTATCGATTAATCCCACATGGTTCATGGTCGCATTTAGGGTCGAAATGAAGACCGCCCGGTGGAAATTCGTCCTCAATTCCCTCCTCAAAATATCCGAAATTGTACCCTCATACTCCCCAAACATATCGGTGAAGGCCTGGCCGGGCGTTCCCCTTAGCTTCGCCTGCATCAATCGCTCCTTCCCCTTCAGCAGCGGATAGTCCAGTTCCTCAGGACGACCAATGGCTTCCTCCGGGGTTAGCGGCCGGGCAAAGACCCGGATCTTTTCGGATTCCAAGCCATTTTCCTTGGCAATATCGGCGAATTTTTCCCGCAAAGTCTCAAGCATTTTCCCGTCTTCCCGAACGGGTCCGCTAAAGAAAACCCGAATTTTTGGTTATGTCGCCCTACCTCATCATGGTGAGCAATTTGACCCCATGGTGATGCAACTCCTGGAAGGTAGCCCCCTGGCTGATGAAACGGATTACCTCTTGGGGTTCTACCACTTTTGAACCCGAGATAACGTCGATCCCATAATCGAAGAGAACGGGAGTAAGGGGTGTTGTAGGACCGACCAAGGAGATAAAGCTTCCCTTGCATTGAACCAAGAGGCCCTCCAAGGTGTGATTGATAAAGGCGGTTCCAGTAATCCCCACTACATCGCACTGGGGCAGGATTTCCTCAGCCGCGTCCTCCGGAAGATCCCCCTTCAATGGCCGTTTCTCGATAACCCAGAGGTTTTTGGCAGATTCTTTTAACATGCTAATAAAGGGGAAATGGCCCACAACAGCCACATTCTTTCCCCTGCCCTTTTCCAGCAGGATCTCATAGGCATTGGCCTCGACGCACATGGATTCATCGATGTCGATGAGGGAATTGATAGCCGCCATGCCGATGGACGCCTCCAGGAGATTTTCAGACCGGGAATAGAGGGCGAGTTCAAAAGCACTCTTTTCCGTTAAATGTCCCACATCCTTTACGCCCTTATGGGGACGAACTTCTTCCTTAAAGGTGGAGGCGAGGCCGCAGTATCTGCTCAGTACCGCTGTCCAATTGGCACAGACATGAATTCCCCTCACCTTCGTTTCTCTATGGGTGAGGGAATCGATCACATCGTCCAAAACTTTCATAATATCCCTTCTCTTTCTCCGCAAATGAGTTTCGTGTTCCCCATGGAGGCCACCTCCGGCGATGCTCAGCGAGGGATTTCGTAAAAAATCTTGTGGCCGTGTAACCTGTGGCGAATTGCATTGCCATCGAGCAATAATTTCAGATGCTTTATAACCTCTTGCGGGTGGAGTCCCAAGATCTCCGCCATATCTTCAGCGGTAAGTGGTCTTCTCTTCAAGGCATCGATAATGTGTGCCTCAACCTCTCTCTTCCGTCCGGGGGACTTATCTCCTTGATAAGGATTTATAACCGTTGCCTTGGCGCCGAAATTCTCGCCGATCTCCCTGAGCCTCTCCTCGTCCAAGGGAGAAGCGAAATCCTCAGCAGGGGGTCGGTAAACCGTATTGAGCTGAATCCGGTCGGGATTGATTTTCTCCAATACCTCTTTCATCTTTGCGACTTCGGAAGGATCGTCATTGACGCCCCGGCAATAGAGAATTTCAATCCAGATTTGTCCCCGGAATCGCTCCCTGAAATCAACTATCCCCTGGATGACCCGATCGATTTCAAGGGAGTCTTCGGGCCGGTTGATGGTTTCATATACGGTCTTTGAGATGGCATCCAAAGAGGGGACCAACAGATCCGCCTCGCTGAGGTCCTTTTTAACCTCATCCATAAAGAGGAGGGATCCATTCGTTATAACGGCCACCGGTATTGAGGTCATCTGCTTGATTTCCCCGATGATCGGTCCAATCTGGGAATGCAAGGTGGGTTCCCCCGAACCGGAGAAGGTAATATAGTCAACGGGGTTTTTCATATGGCCCAAAAAGTCCTCTATCTCCCGGATGATCGGTTTGGCGGGTATGTATACGCCTCGTTTAATGGTCTTGTTGGTCGTCCTCCCCAACTGGCAGTAAATACATTCGTAAGTGCACGTCTTCAGTGGGACCAGATCGACCCCAAGGGAAAAGCCCAATCTCCTGGATGGAACAGGACCGTAAAGGTATCGCATTCTCTCTCTCCAAGGAATTTCTTATGCAAACCTCAGATTCATCTCAGGTTTCGAACACCGCCCCCACATGGCCAAAAAAGAATCTATCCCCAAATTCCTGAGCTAACCTCATGGAGGCCCTCATCCCTGTGCAGTGAGAAACACCAATATACTCTATTGCCAGCCTTTTGATGGCATCGATGGACTCCTCGAGCTGCTCAGGGGTTAGAAATTGCAGGTGAGTCCCCCCTAAGAGGGCGTAAATCTTCTCCTTCCCCGTCTTCTCCATGACGTGGTTGATGGTGTTGATCATGCCCGAGTGGGCGCATCCGAAAATGATCACCAACCCCTTTGGCGTATCCAGAACGAGGGACTGATCATCCAAGAATTGATCGGTCACCCAATCCCCATTCACTTTGGCGAAGAGCCTCGGGTCGGGCTTCTCAAAAGAGGTGTTCCTCGGAACTTCTCCCGTTAAGAAAATCCCCTTCTCCGGCTCATAGAACTCTTTCTTCAAAGCAAATCGTGCCCCGGAGAACTCGAGATACGCTCGACGATAGGGGATACCGACAAATCTCTTCTCCTCCCGCTCATCTTGCTTGACTACGGCGATCCGTTCCGTAAAGATGTGGGGATGTGCCAGTACCTCAACTTCTCCCCTCAGTCCTAATACGTCCGGCAACCCTCCGGTATGGTCGTAGTGCCCGTGACTCAAAAAGATTTTCTTGATGCCCATGAGATCTTTTCTCCAAAGGAGGGCATTACGAATAATGGAAAACCCGCTTCCGGTATCGAAGAGATAATTCCCGGCCTCTGTTTGGATGAAAGCTGAAAACCCGTGTTCCCCAATTCCAACCCTGGCACCTACAGTGTTCTCGCACAAAACGGTAATTCTTGCCTTCATGATCCTTCCCCCTCATCAGCCATCAATAGCGCCACCTTCTCCCGGCCCAAAAACCTGACAACCGGAAGCCCAAATAATTCACGGATTTCATTGAACTGGCTATCTCCGAACCAAAAACCCTTCCTGAAAATCCCATCGATTCCCCTACGGATGAGCTCGGGGATTATCTCTTTTCTCCTCCTTTTCATCATGAACCCAAAGATGTCCACCCCTTGAGGACAAACCTCCATGCACCTCCAGCAGTTGGCGCAGCTCCAGGCCCCATCCCCCGAGAGCTCGTTCAATTCCGACGCGATCGAATAGCCATCCATTTGCGTGATGATACAACAATCCACACACTTCATACAATGATCGCAATCTTCCGGGATATCTACCCTCACAATTCCTCCCCTAATGACGAAATACCCCTATCTCATCCTGAGGGAAACCCAAGGCCAAGCCAATGAGCTGAGGAAGGGATATGAGGGGCATCCTCTTTCCCCCATTTTTCAGCTCCATCTGGCCCTGGTACCTATCTAAAAGGAGGAGACAATTTCCACAACAAACGGAGATCATCTCCGCCCCGCCTTTGATTGCCGATTCCAGCTTCCTTTTCCCCACCTCCAATGCCATACCTCTGTCAAAGAGGAGGATTGTTGATCCGCAACAACCCCTCTCCGCGGGATAGTCAACAACCCCAGCTCCCAAAGCCGATACGATCCCCCGCATGGCTTGAAAGCTTAAGGTGTCTTGCTCTGGAAGAATCTCAGAGGGCCTCATGATCTGGCATGGATGGGAAAGGGCTACGTTGAAATTAAGCGGGCTAACCACGGATTCCCTGATCTCATTGACACGATCGACTAAAATCTCCACAATGTGGCGAACCGTGGTCGTGCCGGCGTAGCCCAAGTCCAACCTCTTCAAACGGCTATTGGTCCTTTCCAAGAGATTCGGATCCTTTTCAAGATAGAAGTTTGCCCTCAAGAAAGTATTCGTACAGCTTCCGCAAAGGGTGATGATATCCATTCCCAGCCTCTCCGCTCGGGCGAGACTGTATGCGGGGAGGTTAATCCAATCATCCCTAACCCCGGAAACCAGGGAAGAACCACAACAGCAAAACTCCTCCATATCCAGGGCCTCAATGCCCAACTTACTCAGGATCTGCCTTGAAGCCAGCTCATATTCATGAAAACGGCTGAGCACCAGACATCCCGGGTAGAGAATCATCCTTTCCATCCCGATCCCTCACGATTTTGACGACATCGCCCACCTTAACCTGACCGCTTTTCGTGACCTTGCAGAATATGCCTTCCTCTCTGAGCAGCGAATATCCATGGAAAGAGTATGTGTGGGGAGCGGACGGATCCTTTCCGACTCCTATAACCTTCAGCCGAGCCCCTCCCACTTGAATCTCGGTCCCGATGGGAAATGTCTTCAACTCCAATCCTTCGATTGTGATGTTTTCTGCGAAAGAACCCGGAGGAGCTTCAATACCCGTCCTTTGGCAGATGGCCTGAACGGATTCCATTGTCAGGAGGCTTACCTCTTTCTCCGTGCCTGCATGGGAATCGCCCACCAATCCTATGCCCTTCTTAATATATCCCCTTTGAACATTCTCCTTGGGATCGCTTCGCCTTTTACTCAGGCAAACTCCCACCACCCTTCCCATTGAACCCATTTTATCCCGTACCTCGGATGACCCGAATAACCTTGCCAACTCCCCCTGCGATGAAGTGCTCCCCATAGAATTTCCTGAAAAGACTCATGGCTGAGTCTCCTGTACAATGACATGGGCACACCCACTCAACACCGCTCTCTTTAAAGGATTCAATCACTTTTATTATCTCCCACTCATGTGCGGAAAACAAGTGATACCCGCCCATGACCAGGTAAATTTCCACCGTAATCAGGGCCTTTGCCCTTTTGATTACCCTTATAATCCCGGGATGGGCACACCCGGTTAAAACAATCGCTCCCTCATCGGCCACGAAAATAAGAGACTGTTCCTTGGTCCATACTCCCATCTCCCCTGTGGAAAAAACACCCGGGGAGATCTCCGTCGGGGAATTGATCCTTACCACCCTGCATCCACGGGCCATTATGGGCCCATCGAATCCCATGGGAAAGGACTTCGGAATACAAACCTCGAGATGCGGGTTAAGTGCCGATAACTCCCAAAGTCCCCCTATGTGATCCCCATGGATGTGGGAGAGAAAAACCATGTCAACCCGGGTCGGATCCTTTCCCAGGGTTTCCATATGAGAAAGCAACCGGTTACCCTCACCGCCCGTATCGAAAATGAGGGTTTCCCCATTCCATTCCACAAGACAGGAAAATCCCCAAGCGCTTCTTAGTCGCGGATCAAACGGGGTATTATCGTACAGGATTGTAAGGGTGGGAGATGAGGAGGATCCCCATCGTCTGTTGGGATTGGCTACTGAAGAACGCCTATCCGTTGGCCTGTGCGCCAAACTCTTACCCGTTTATGCCGCATGAAATTACAGGAGAAGCCTCACTTCAAAATAGATCGTCTCTTCTTCCAGGGGAATCCTTAATTTCGTTCCATCCATCACCCCTGGAGGGATCCGGATTAGATATCTCCGGCGGCGCCCATTCGTTTCAACTGCGATTTCCCTCTCGGTACCGTGGATCGCCTCGTTTTGGCTCACCGGGAGATCGTAGATGTGCCTATCCCAATCCATGGTTTTAAAGGAAGAACTCCGATTAAAACCCCTGCGCAAAAACTTTCGGCGGCCGCGGCCGCACCGTTTCCACCCCCTGCCGCAAAAAAACCTGTCTGCGAAATCCTCATCGAATCTCAGCCCAAACTCCCCGAAGATGGCCTCAAAATCAAAAGCTCGAAAGAGATCATCCTCTCGATATCTACGGCTAAAACGGTTAGGGCCGAAATGGTCATATTCCCTTCTCTTATCCCGGTCACCCAGCACTGCATAGGCCTCATTGATCTCCTTGAACCTCTCCTCGCTCTCCAAATCCCCTGGGCATCGATCGGGGTGATATTTCAGGGCCAATCTCCTGTAAGCCCTTTTTATCTCCTCCTCTGCGGCATCTCGGCTTACGCCCAATATGCTGTAATAATCCCTTTTAACCATCCTATAATAAGCCGTCCTTTTGTGTTAACCCGTCGATTCTGCTCATAATGAATTTAGCCCTATCATGAACGCCATTCACAACCGCCCTTATTTCCTCCACTGATACCTTTACTTCCTCTCGTATGGCCCCTTGAGGGCAAACCTCAATACACCGATACACGATGTGCACCTCCCTGGTCTATCCACGCCTTTCCGAATACCAACCATATTGCATCCTGAGGACATTGAGCAACACAGAGACCGCATCCCAGGCAAAATTCTGGGATTACCCTTATCATTGGCTCCCCCATCCAGCTCGATTCACGCAAACCATATCATTGACATCCACCTTCAACTGAGTTGCCACAACTGGGCATTTTACCTTGAATAGATGAAAGAGGTTCCTCCTACTACCATCAATGGATTCATAATTCCCCTGCCCCTTGGCAATGATGATATCCTCTGACTGAAAGAGCTCTTGAACCTCTTTGGAGCAGCTTCTCAAGACGGTACCCGGGTAATCGCATCCATTTGAGATGATCTTTGCCACCTTTTCCATCCCCACATGCCTGGCATCCTCATAGGTGGCATCATTGATGATGGGTCCTCCCCTCACCACGAAAATCACATCGATATCCTTGAAGCTCCTCATCTCCTCTATGAATACCCTATCGAATACGATCTCCCCGGCATTGTCCCCCAAATAGAGGACTGAGGATGCATGGGATAAACATCCGACAAATTCATCAAAATGATCCACCTTAAATGGCGAGGAAAGGGCGGATTCAATAAGGGAATGATAATCTCGAAAAGAGGATGACGGAACGCCGAAATCGATGCTATTTCCCGCAGTAGCTAACTTACAAGATACAAGCAATGGATTTCCGGAGGTCCCAACGAGCTCCTTCATCTTAGGATACAGTTCGAGGGCCTTCTCATTGGATCTCTCCTTGACCAAGCGATACGGATCATCGCTTTCGGTCACTTCTCTGATGATTTGGTGGATAACCCTGGCCATTTCGGGGGGCGTTGCCGTTAGTGGAAATGTTGACATCTTCTCCATCACCACATTCAGCACCCTTCTTTGCACCCCTGCATCATCGGTGACCATCTTTGATGCCTCTATCGCCTGCCTCAAGAAACAGGGAAAACAATCCAAATAGGTATTCATGGGTTAACTCAAACGGCCAAACCGAGGATCTCGAAAAACCTTCATCGAAATAAAGGAGAAGCAACCTGCCCCTTCTCACACGGGTCAGGTGGAGCTTGTTGGCCCACAACTCAGGCCAGTGGATTTTCCCGAGGTGGAATAAAAGCCTGATAGAACCCTCTTGGGTTTATCAGCCATACATTTTGGGCATTGCAAGGCGGTGGTATCCTCGTTTATCCCTTGGATTACCTCAAATCTCTCCTTGCATTTCCTGCATTCATACTCATAGATCGGCATTTTTCTTCTCTCCAACGCATAGGCTGCTTCAAATCAACAACTTATGCGACTGGGCATAGGGGATACCCACGATCAGCCTATCCCGGGAGATACCCCCGTATTGTCTGGAATCCTCGCACCCGAATGAAAGAGAAACTTTCTTATGTAAGTAGGTGTTAACGGCCACATTGCCACATACGGCCGCGAAGCCCGAGAGCTCCACTTTCAGTTTTTCCCCAAAAACCCTTTGATACACATTTAAGAACCTCATAAACTGCTCGGGTTGAAGACAGGCGACCAACAAATCGGGAGTTTCGCCGCCATTTAACCCGATAGCAATGGGTGCAATCTCCATTGAGGGAAGGTCCTTGACAATGCGTGCAGCATTCTTTAAGGGAATATTGCTCTTCTTATGGAAATTTTCGATCACCCTATCCCTGATGTCTTTCTCCCATCCGAAAACGTAGTTGGCGCCCATACAAGTGATACAGCCCCTCCCCAACAGCGTATTCGATGACCATGACTGATTAATCGCCTCGCAAAATCGAGTCTCCTTCGGGAAATATCTTCTTCCTTTGGAGGAATCGTCGAAAAAGAACTTTACCCCTGTCCACCTGCTTCCAAACCTCCTCTGTAGGTCATCGACTATCTTCATGAATATCTCCTCGCGGCCTGCAACATTGGATTGACCGGGGTCCAATCGTAATCATCTAATCCCTCCTACAAACATCATCCGTCGAACAAGGGGGGGTCTCGCACCGCTCATCTCGACCGCAGCACGTTGTTCCGCCCTTTGGCATCCCCCCCTTCACCGAGATAAAGGAGGCGGACAGAATCCTCTCCACATGATCACTCCCACAATGTTTGCATGTGGGGACCTCATCCCTCGGTCCCATTCCCGTGAGAACCTCGGAAACCTCCCCACAATCGATACATCTATACTCGTAGATAGGCATAGCTCCCTCCTTAGGAAATGCTCAATGTAACGCGCTTCTCATGTATCTGAATATTCGTGATTCAAGTGACCGGAAACCTTTTCCCAAATCTTGGTTACTTCTTTTGTCACAGCCCCACAGGGATATTCAACGATCGATTTCCTTTGGACAAGGGCATCGATAACCTTTGAATCGAAGGGAATCATCCCCATCATCTCCACCCCATCCCCGTCACAATACTCCCGTATCCGTTTCGTATTGACGAGGTTGATATCGTATTTGTTAATACAGGCGAGAGCTGTAATCTTGAAATGTCTTGCCAAACCCAAGATCCTCTCCATGTCGTGAATACCCGAAAGGGTCGGCTCAACCACCACCAAGACCGAATCCACCCCCGCAACCGATGCAATAACGGGGCATCCGATGCCCGGCGGGCCATCGATGATAACCAAATCCAGATTCCTCCCCTTTGCAATCTCCGATGCCTCTTTTCTCACCACCGACACCAATTTACCCGAATTTTCCTCGCCCATCCCAAGACGGGCGTGGACCATGGGACCATAATCCGTCTCCGAAACAAACCATTCGCCGTTGAAGTCCTCTTCCATGGTTATGGCATTCTCAGGACAGGCATAAACGCACAAACCGCAATGATCACATGCAATGAGATCCACTTCTCCATCCTCAATGGCATCAAACCGACATACCTCGGTGCATATCCCGCATTTGGTACACCCTTCCGTGTTGACAACGGGCGATCGCCCACCGGAAAAGGGCTCTCTCCTCTTGATGGTTGGATTGAGGATGAGGTGCAGGTCAGCAGCATCCACATCGCAATCGGCCAGGACCTTCCCCTTGGCCAAGGAGGCAAACGCGGCCGTGAGGGTCGTCTTCCCCGTCCCCCCCTTCCCGCTAATGACAGTCAATTGCTTCATGAACCTTCCGTCCTGTTCCGATAGTTCTTGCTCAAATAGTCTTGAATGGCCTGTTGAAGACCCCTAAGAGCCAATAATGAACAGTGGGCCTTTCTCGCAGGAATGCCTCCTGCTGCAACTATCACATCGTTATCCGTCAGGCCTCTCGCCTCTTCGATTGTTTTCCCTATAGCGAGCTCAGTTGCTATGCTCGATGTGGAAATAGCGGCCGGGCACCCGGAGATGAGGAATTTGAAATCGACGATCCTTTCCGCTTCGACTTTAATAAATACCTCAATGTAATCCCCGCAGGTCGGGTCCCCAACCACTGCTTGACCATCAGGATCCTCGATTGAGCCGACATTACGGGGATTCATGCAATGTTCGATGACCCTTTCGTTGTAGGATATGTATCCAACATCCGTGCCGGGCTCCTCCTGTCGATAGAGGTCCCTCCAATCATTGCCCCTCCCTGCCATCAACGACTCCTAACTGGCCAATGCCTCGATTTTTTCAAACAATCTTCGAAACGCCGCCCTATATTCCTCCATCTCTTCTACGAGGGGAATTCCCCTGGAATAGAGCTCGGCGATCCGCTGGTCCATGGGGATCTCCATCATGATGGGGATATCCTTTTTCCGGCAAAAATCCCAAACTCCCCTGTCCCCGACATCCGCCCTATTGACCACCACACCCATGGGAACTCTCAGTTTCTCTGCCATCCCCACCGCCAACTCAAGATCATTCAACCCAAAGGGAGTCGGCTCAGTAACCAAAAGACAAAAATCGCTTCCCTTTACCGTCTCAATCACGGGGCACGACGTCCCCGGGGGGGCATCCAGGATGACGGTACCCGGATTCCCCATGAACGTCTTCTCCTTCTTTATGAGGGGGGAAGCCATGGGTTCTCCGACATTTAGGATTCCCTGCACAAATCCAATCTCTCCTGCCCTCCCTATCTGAATCGTACCGATCTTTCTTTCCACCTCAGTGATGGCATCCTCGGGACACACATACGAACAGGCCCCACAGCCATGGCATAGCTCATCGAAGTTGAGAACCATCTCCTTTACCACCACAATGGCATGGAATTGGCAGGCCTCACCGCATTTCCCGCAGTATGTACATTTGGTCTTGTCGACCCGAGGGATGGGGATAATCGCCGGAATCTCCTTCTCAATTCTCGGCTTCAAGAAAATGTGGGCGTCGGGCTCTTCCACATCGCAATCCAGCAGTTGTACATTTCCGAGGGAGAGGGCCAAATTCGTGGCCACTGTCGTTTTTCCCGTCCCTCCCTTTCCACTCGCAATCGAGATTATCATGGTTTACCTATCCCTTTGAGAGACCCTATATCTAAAGGTTCCAAACCCACCCTTACCAGAAATCATCCTCTTCACTCTCGCCGATCTTAGAGCGGGTATAGATGGTCTTGTATTGATCCTCAAAGCCCTTAAAACATGCCCTGCATTCCCCAGATTCTTCATCCGCCGAATCACAATCCACAAGGGGTAAGGGTTCCAGGTGAACCTCGTAGCCCGTAGATCGGTAAAGTTCCACCGCCTCGCTCAAGCGAGGCTCGTTTGCGAGGAAGTGCTTGGTCCACCCGTCCTTAATCAACTCATCCTCTCTTTTCGGCCTCTCTCCCATCCCTCCCCTTCGATCTTTGTGCCAACAGGTAATTCTTGATGGCCGCACGGAGTGTATCAACGGCTAAAACGGAACAGTGGGCATCCGCATCGGGCAACCCGCCCAGTACCTCCAATACGTGGGTATGTCTGATCTTGGAAGCCTCTTTGAACTCCTTCCCCTTGACCATATCCGTCACCACGCTGCCGCAGACGATAGTCGTCCCGCAGCCGTCCGTCATGAACTTGGCATCGCTAATGCCCTGCCCATCTATCCTGAGATAGATGTACATGGTATCCCCGCATGGCCCCATGACCCGTGCGAAACCATCGGCGTCTTTTATACCCCCTACATTTCTGGGGTGAAGAAAATGGTCAATAACCTTTTCCGAATAGACCCTTCTGGCATCATCCAGAATCGCTTTCTGTATCTCGTCGGCCACCTGATCGAGGTCCTTATCCATGGGATTAAACGCTCCTCCACATTATACCACGATAAAAGAACATTCAAGGGTTCGGTCTAACTCCTGACCATTACTGTACCACATTTAGGACAGCTCCGCTGGTTGCAGGGTAATCCTGCCTGATGGGCAACAGTAGCTCCACAGCTTGGACACATACATTCTCCCCCGGGGCCCGCCCCGGGCCTTGTGCCTCCCATTCTGCCTGCTCCCGTGCCTGCTCCCCTCCCAAGGCCTCTGCCTGTACCGGGTCCACTTCCCCCGGGAGGACCCGTTCCATCTCCCCTTGGCATATAGATCACCTCCTCCTGAGTTATTTACATCGATCCCAACAGGGATTGGGAGGAATGGATTCCCTCCTCAACCCCCGATGGAATCTACCATCACCATCTCCTGAAGCCTGAACCCATTCCTCCTCGGCGGCCTCCAAAGGCGCGTCCACGGCCTCCTCCGTATGGTATACCCCCACGCCCGACCCCGAAGATGGGTCCGAAAAATGGACGGCCAAAAACAGGGGGAGTAAAGGCACCCGCGTAATTAGGGTCATATGGCATTGAGTAGGGAAACTGGCCCATACCGTAGCCGGAGGGACCGTATGTCCCCATGGGCATTGTGCAAAATCCCCTTCCTCCGCCGGTCATCGGCCCCATTCCCATTGGTCCCGTTCCGTCGAATCCTGGCATGTCTATACCCTCCTTCCCAATAAAATTTTACCATTCAAGATAGTTATTTTTGGGCCTTCTTCTCCTTCTTTTCGGTCTTTTCGATCTCATCGATCCTGCTGCTGATCTGTTCCAGTTGCTGTGCCAACATCTGGGCCTGGTCCTTCAGAAATTGAAGCTCCTGGCCCGGGTCCATCGGATAACCCATACTGCCCGGAGGTGTGGGCCCTGCTCCCGTTGGATATTGGCCCATTGCGGCACCCCCAGGAGCCATCGGAAACTGTCTACCCTGCCATGCGGCAGCCATCTGGGGAGTCGGCCACTGCCCGGTCATCAGATAACTGGCTGCCGGCCCCATACCAGTTGGACTCACCCCGAGCCACCCAGGGCTATACCCGAACCTCATCCAGCCCGGAAGACCCGTTGCGTAATACATATACCTGTGGCGATTTCCCATTTCGAACCTCCTATTTCTTGAGTTCCTTAAGCCTTCGATTTACCTCCTCAAGTTGATCCTGGAGTACCTTGGCTTGATCCTCCAACATCCTTATTTCATCCTCCTTTGTCATCTTTTTTGCCTAATTCCTTGATCCTTTGTTCGATCTGTTTCAATTGGTCCTGTAAGAGCTTGGTTTGATCCATCAACATCTGCATCTCCTGTTCCTTGTTCATGGGCTGAGGTGGAGCCGGAGCCGGGCCCATCATCCCCATGCCGCCCCCCGTTCCCATACCACCTCCCATTCCCATACCACGCCCCATGCCCATGCCACGTCCCATGCCCATGCCTCTTCCACCGCCACCACCCATGCCCATGCCTGAACCCATGCCGGGTCCAAAACCCGGTGTAGAAGGCCCTGGTCCCTGCTGCTGTCCCATGCCGAAATGGGCCTGCACAGAAGGTCCGGAGGCCTCTTGAAGCTGTCCGTTCTTAAACATCTGAACGGCTTCCCTAACGGTTCCCACAGCACCCAGAAAGATTTTCATCCCCGCCGCCCCCAGTGTAGTCGATGCATTGGGCCCCACATTTCCCGTGATCACCGCTTCCGCACCCTTATTGGCTACAAACTGGGCCGACTGAATCCCTGCCCCACCTCCCGCCATCACATTTTCGTTTTGGACGGCCTCGAATTGGAGGGACTCGGGATCGACAAACACAAAATACTGGCACCGGCCGAATCTGGGGTCTACGGGTGAATCCAAATCCGGGCCCGAGGCGGTTACAACAATCTTCATAACGTCCTCCTTTCTCCATTTATTCCTTTTCCAGCTCCATAATTCGGCTGTTGATCTGGTCGATCTGCTGCTGTATCGAGTCGGCCTGGTTCTTTAACCACTCCTTTTCCCCTTCCGGAGTCATGGGCGATCCATAAGGACTTCCCCATGGGCTTGAAATATACGGGTACCCCGGAGTAGATCCATAAGGGTAGATTGGGTTGTAGCTAGGATTCATGCGAAAAAGAAGCGCCTTTGCGGAATCGAATTCCTTTTCCACTAACAATTTTGATTCTGATTGATAGATTTGCGGCATCAGGAAACTACCGGCGGTTACCACCACGACAACGGTAATAAAAAAGGTGAGGATAATCCGTTTCCGTTTAAACAGCACCGTCATCACATTGCGCAAGGAGGCGGGCTGGGTTTGTTCTAGGTTTATTTCCTGATTTTCATCCAATTTGTTGTCCTTTCTCGTTTCTCGGCTCTCGTTGCTCGTTACTCGTCAAATCATGGATGATTTGATCCCGATATGCCGACTGG
>JAUWDQ010000235.1 GCA_030608745.1 Pseudomonadota bacterium
GGAGGACTCGGGCTCAACCTCTGTGGGAGATTTCTCGTAGCCTGTGGAATGGATTTGGTAGTAATAGCGCCTGAACTTCGTTATATCCCACCCCGCCGGGGGATTCTTGTCGTGGTGGAGATCGCCGATATAGTACCGGGAGTAGATACTTGGACGGTCGGGATCCGGGGTATCCTCTTCCTCCGTCTCCATCATGGTGGGGAGTCTGGATTCATCGGGCTTTACAGCGCCTGCGTTGGCCAACCAATTCAACCCATTGTCTATGCCCCCGTCGGCAGCGTAAAGAGCAGTCTCCATGGACCTCTGGTTCCCCGACATCCTCACCTCGATATCAGAGGTCATCATGGCCGCAATCCCCAAAAAGGTTGCGGTAATCATGACCAACACGGCGATGACCAGGACTACTCCTCTCTCGTTTCGCATTTTGCCCCCCTATAGGTTTCTGAGCCTCACCATGGATTGTAGCTGTCTGGTGCGATAGTGATCGCCCGTGAGGGGATGGATATAGTCAGAGTCTTCTACCCTGGTCCTGGCCGTCAGCGTGATGCGGTAGAGGTATTGATCTTTCTGCTTCACTTCCAATGCCTGGATATTCTCTGCCAACGTTCGATTTCCCTCTACCTCATCATTCCTGCGGAGGACCGGAAACCCTGACCTCGAATCGATATAATACCTCACCGCCGTAAGCCGGTAGACGAGGATGGGGTTAACGAAGGTCCCCTCAGGATAGCTCCCGGAGATGCCCTGATTTCCGGCCACGTCGGGATCGGTGTCGATGGTAATAGTATCCGTCCCCACATCTCTGACAATCAGCCTGTCTTGACCGAGAAACAGGATGTCCCCTGCTCGTAAGCCATCGGTGTTCCTCAAGGGAATTTGGGTATCCTCAGTCCTGACCGCTGCCGACAACACCCCCGTGGGATACCTCTTGGCAAGGGGACCGTTCAGGGTTAAGATGCCCTCGTCGGATCCCGGGGCAACGTCCACCCTGAGCTTTCCCATCCCACCGATAAAGATGTAGTTGCTCCTTTCGGAATTGAATATACTACTCAGTTCATTTCCCGTCGACCTCACCGCAATCTGGGTCTCATCCTTATCCGCGGTTTTGGTGAGGTACCCCTTGGGAGATCCAAAACACCCCACCACAACGATGACGTCCGAATCCTCCTCCTCGGGATCCCTTTCGACATCAATGCTATGGCTGTACGTCGCGCCGTTGATAATTACATCCCCCTCCGGCTTCCCGTAGCCCGCCATCCTCAGGTCTCGCATGAGGATATTCATGCCCACCCGCGCATTCTGCTGGGCCTCGGCCACCTGGTCCTGTATGCTGTAACTCCTCTGTTGAGTGATGAAGGTTCGGTAAACCGCTCCAATAACGATCAAACCAATGGCCAGGGCCACCATGAGCTCGACCAGGGTCAAACCCCTTTGATAGAGCCCAAGTCCCCCTCTTCTCCTCATGGGTTTGCCCCTAGGTTAGCGATCTTCGTCACCAGGGCCACCTGATGGTTCTCCTCGTCCCACGTGACCCTGACGGTGACGGTCTTGATCTCATCCGATGCCGTAACACTGCATACCCTGTGGTAGACAATCCCGGAACCCCCTTGGGGGTCATCGGTGCTCCCCTGAATCTGCTCCCACTGGGTATTTTTCATCTCCTCCATCACATCCTTGGCCAGGGTGACGGCCTCGGTCATGTGATTCCCGAAGGAGTTGCTCCGGATGGAGATGATCTGAAGTCCCGCCAAGGCCAACAGGGCCACCGAGAGAACCACGATAGCGACCAAAACCTCTACAAGGGTGAAGCCCTCGCTTTCCCCTTTCTTGATCAACCAACGGTTCATGAAACACCCCCCAAACATGAGATTACATCCTCTTCCACGAGGAATCCCAGGTCCACATCCTAATGATCCCCGTGCTGCTGTCAACGCGAATTGCCATGGCACCATTCCGATTATTCTGGAGATATACGGTGCCCGCGGTGCTCGTTCCCCCAGGGTTGAATTCGGCCCTCTTCTGTACGAAGGTCACCCCATCGCCAACGGGACCGCCACCGCCCGCGGGGCCGTGGCCGCTGTCGCCAAAGCCGACGTTCTTATAGTCAGTAAGGCTCCTGGTCGATAGCGGCCAGGGGCTAACGTCCCCCTTGTACCCGACATCATCCGCGGTTCCCCAATTCCCATCGGGTCCCTTATCGGAGATGATTCGGTATGATTCTCCATTTTCATCGAACAGCAAGGCCCATTCCCGGTTATCCTTGATGGCCCCCAATCGGGCCAACTGCATATTGGAAGCCACATCCCTTGCCGCGGATCTCAATCGGTAGCGTGGCAGCCATCGGCCGATGTTGGGGATGGCGATCAATACCATAACCCCCAAAATACACATCACCACCACCAGCTCGATTATGGTCAACCCTCTTTTCCCCTGCATTCCTTCCCGCTGAGAATGAGATTTAAGTACTATCATAATAGAAATCTCCCTATTTGTCAAAGTAAAAACGACCTGAAGCTTCCTGATATTTCTGGAGTTTCCTGATTTTCGGGAACACCGTTGTGCCTGAGCGTAAGTTGCTGGAGAAGTGGGGTACCCATCGAGGGTGAGCAGGCTTCGACGTGAGCTCAGCCGAACGTAAGGGGAAAGCCAGCCCTTTAGAGGCTGGAAGGGGGAAGTATTTCCCGTCTGCGAACCCCAAAAGGGTCACTTCGAAAGCATTGAAGCGAAGAGACAATGGTGTTCCCTAATCCCCTAAACCCCTTCCCATGAGGAAGGTGCCATGCCTTAGGATTTTGGCTTCCTTATGGTGAGGCTGTATTTCTGGGTGCATCGCCCCTTATCATCATCGGCCGCGATGATCTCGATGGTGTGGGTGCCAGCGCCATCCCGGCCGACCTTCCACTGGATCAATCCGGTTTGGGGGTCGATGGTCATTCCTCGAGGGGAGGATGGGGAGAGGGAGAAAGTGATGGGATCGCCATCGGGGTCCTCGGCCACTAACTGATATGTGTAGAGGGCTGATTTCATTTTTTGGGCCTTGGGCGAAGAGGTGATGACGGGAGCGCTATTCAGGATAACGATCTCCTGTGAGATTGCTTCCTCTCCCGTGCCCGCAATGTCGTAGGGGCTCACGTGTAAGACAATTTTATCCCCCTTCTTGAGGGTGGTATCCACAAGGGTTTCGGAGGTCTCGCCTATGAGCTCGTCGCCGTTCTTTACCCACTGATAGGAGAAGGAAATGGTATCCCCATCGGGATCCGAGGCCTCGATCCTGGCCTTCAGCGTAGAATTCATGCGGGGTAACTCCGGTTCGATGGAAACCGACGTGACCGTGGGAGCGGAGTTGCGGGTCCGAACAGGGCCGGAGGAAGCCTCTTTTCCCTGCATCTTGCTATCCGAAGGGGTGACCTGTGTGGAGCGCTCGGAGGGGGGAGTTTTACCGGCGATGGGCTTTTCAGGGGCCTCTTCCGTGCAGCCCACGATGAACATGAAAAGCGTCCATCCTATTATAAGTCTACCTGCCCACATTGTATTTCACAGCTATTATTTCGAAACCCTTGTCTGCTTAAAGAAACGGAATTTTCCCCTCTCCTTGGGGGGAATATATCGGGGTATGAGGACGATACTATCGGCTATAAGATTCTTCCCCTCAGAGCGAACCCGGATGAACACCCACTGCTTCGGACGCAGTGATTCGAAGGAAAGCCTCACATCACGGGTCGTTGTGATCTCCGTGCCGCTGGGAACGAGGACCTTCATCTCATTTACGTAAATCGCCCGCTCAGGAGAATTTTTTTCCATGATAACGCCCTGGAACTGCTGATTCTGACGATCGCCCCATGCAGGAGTTAGCGGAAATTGCAGCCCCGCACAGAACAGACACATCCATGCTACCATAAGCGCCGTTTTTTTCAACCATTTTATCTCCATCAACGCCTTCATAACTGCCTCCTCAAGAGTGGTTAAAAGACCTCCCGCCACCACATGGGAATGATGGTTGACTTATTTGAAACTGGCGGATGATAGATTCCCCCTCCAACCCCCACGTATCCCTTCGCTATCT
>JAUWDQ010000305.1 GCA_030608745.1 Pseudomonadota bacterium
CCTGTTAAATATTTTCTTTGTTTGATGTTACTGTTTTCAAGCAGCTTCTATATCCCATATCTCTTGATATGGCTGCCTTCAATTTAACAGGGCAGGGGATGAAGCGGAACGCAGCAGATGGACTTTTTACGAAGCCGTCAACCTTCACCATCCTCTTGAAGGATCCCTCACATTCTTAGGAGATCGGCGCCTAAAACGGCCTCCTCCTTTCGTCAGGTTTATCATCGATTAATTCCACGAAGTATCTTTTCTTCCTTTTGCCCCCAACAGCTGACACGATGGTCCTCAGGGCATTGATATTGGTTCCCTGCTTTCCTAGTACCCTGCCTATGTCCTGCTTCGAAACCCTAATCTCCAAAATGTTGGCTTGGTCCCCGTCGATCTCTTTTACCTCAACCTTATCGGGTTCATCGACGAGGTATTGCACCATCTTCTCGACTAGCTCTTTCATCGCTCACCCCACCTTCCTGTAATTCACCTCTCAAAAGACAACGCCTATTTCGCTCTGTGTTCCCCCTTATCCCCTCTCATCACCTCCTTTGGATGCCAAAATGATGGCCTTGGTTACACCGTATCCGATAGCCGCCCCCACAATAACGTCGCTGGGGTAGTGAACTCCAAGGTAAACCCGGCTAACTCCCACCAATCCAGCAAGACTATACCATAAAAACCGATACTTCCCATATCGATGGGAAAGCGTTGTTGCAATCATCAAGGCGATGGCGCTATGGGCACTGGGAAAACTGGGATTCATATGGGATGCCTCTTCCGACGAGATCCTGAGGATCACATCATGGATCGTAAAAGGCCTGGCCCTTCTGATTCCATATTTAAGAGCCTGAAAGATTACGGCATTAATGCCAAATGAGACCATATAGAGAAAAGTGGCCCGCCGGCTCTTCGTCGAGATAAATAGGATGAAAGCAAAGAGAAAACCCATAGCCTTGCTGCCAAAACGAGTTACCCAGATCATCGTTGTGTCGAATATCCAGTTTGACCACGCTACATTGACCCATTGCATCAACGATAGATCCAGCACCAGCCCCATCCCTGTTTTCGAATCGTCTTAGCCTGTAATCACTGAACCCCCTGACCGTATCGGGGGGGAAGGCATCGGAATTTCCCTGTGTTTCAGATTCCCCTCCTCACTATTGGCAACCTTGGAATAATGTGGGAGAGGTTATTACCCTTTATTACGACGTCGGCAATCTGGTCGAGTTTGCGCGATGAAGAATTGAAGGAAATGGAATATCCCGCCATCTCAAACATCTCCACATCCCCAACGCTGTCCCCTATGGCGATGATCTCATCGCTTCGAACCCGAAAGATATCCGTTATACTCTGGACCCATTCAGCCTTTCGATCGTAATGGACTTTGATCTCCACCTCTCCCGTCAGGACATCACCCTCGTGAAGGAGTCGATTGGACACCGCGTAATCAAACCCGTATTTCTCTTCAACCCATTCAGATAAGAGGGAAAGGCCTGAGGACACAAGGGTCAATCTCAAGCCCAACTCCTTCAACAGGGAAATCAACTCATCTACCCCTGGATTGAAGGGGACTGCTCGAACGATATCCCGTAACCGATCAACCCTTACCCCCCTCCATACCTGGGCATCCAGTTCGCAGAACTGCTTGTAAGAGATCTTCCCCAGGAGAAATTGGCTCTGGTACTTCTCCGCATAACCATACCATTTGTCCAGCTTCTTATGGATGTGTTCCCAGATGGATCTCTCCGCGGTAAGGGTTCCATCCAGATCGAAAACGACAAGTTTGTAATGCGGGAAATGTCCCATCGCGATCTACCGCTTGCATCTTATCATAATATAGAGGCGAAGCAAACCAAAAGAATACATAAAGATAAATTTGACAAGAATGTAGGCCTTTGATAATGAAAAGGGAATGAGGTTTTTTGGTGAACCATGGAAAAGCTCATCATCACGGCAGCCATAACCGGCAGCAGGGTCACCCGGGATGTCGCGCCTTACATTCCCATTACGCCGGATGAGATCGTTCAATCCGCCATAGAATGTTGGGACGCAGGGGCCGCCATCGTGCATATCCACGTTCGTGACCCGAAAACGGGCATGGGAACTCAAGACCGAGATCTTTTTCGGCAGGTGGTGGAGCCATTGAGGGAGAAGAGCGACCTGGTGCTCTGCCTAACCACAAGCGGCATTCCAGGTCGCAATCTTCCCATTGACGAGCGGCTGCGGCCTCTTGAATTGGAACCAGAACTTGCCTCCTATGATGCGGGCTCAATAAACCTTGGGGAATCGGTATTTATCAATACCCCCGAGTTCCTGGAGACCGCGGCTAAGAGGATGAGGGACAAGGGGGTGAAACCGGAGCTTGAGGTCTTCGATGTGGGGATGATTGTGACTTGCCTCCGCATGAGGGATCAGGGATATCTTGAAGAGCCTCTCCACTTCCAATTCGTCTTGGGTACTCCCTGGGGGAGTCCGGCCACTCCGAAATCCTTCCTCCACCTGTACGAACATCTCCCTGAAGATGCAACCTGGTCCATTATCGGAATCGGAAAAGGACATCTCCCTATGGCAATGATGGGCCTCATCCTGGGAGGACATATACGGGTGGGTATGGA
>JAUWDQ010000177.1 GCA_030608745.1 Pseudomonadota bacterium
AGAGGTGCTCACGAGATAAGCCTTTTCAAGGCCTGGAACGCGTTCCCTCATCGCCTCTATCACGGCAGCCACGTTCCTTCTTTCGTTAATTTCCGCGCGATTGATGTCCTCGGCTTTGGTGGGGTCCACCTCCGTTGTGCGTGTTATATTGAAGGACATCTCCTCCTTTCTCCAACTAACGCCCGTGAAGGTCAAAGGCGGCTTTCCCTCCCAAAGCTCGGCGTGGCCTGCCACGTGAACAAAACCCTCCTCCCCATCGAGAAGCGGCCCCCGAGTCAGGCGAATGTGCCAGTCCCAAAGTCCTTTGATTGCCCCCTCGGCCTTGAGGCACTCCACCATCCGGTCAACATCAACGTTTGCCACCCGAATGATGTGCGTGACGTTCTGCATATTTCCACGTCCTCGCATTTCCGTTGGAAAACCCGCCAGCCAGGTAAGCATCGCATCGCCGGTGGCGTCGACAAAGACATTTGCCCCCACCTCTTGCCTACCCTCCGGAGTCATTGTCTCTATTGATAATACTCTGTTCCCTTCAAGTTGAGCCGAAATCAACACTGACTGGAACATCAGCTCTGCACCAGCCTCGAGGACCATCTCCTGGGCGACGAACTTCAGGCATTCGGGATCATAGGGAGTCAATGAGAATTCATAATCGAATTCACCGCTTCCCGTCCTCCAGGTCCCTCCACGCACGTGGCCCACAGACCCACGAAGGGCAACCATGCGGTCCACGATTTCCTGGGGTACGCCACCAACAACTTTGGCACCGTCGCCAGAGAAAAATCCCAAAAAGGGGATGCCGTAAGTCGCCGTCCCCCCCAGAAATCCATCGCGCTCCACGAGCAGCGTGCGTGCCCCTATCCGTGCAGAGGAGATGGCGGCTATAGTCCCTGCCGTACCGCCACCACAAACTACTACATCATATTTCTCCATGTCTTTCCTCCTCTAGTGTTTCAGATCTTGATTGAAAATCGCCATCCTGTGCCCCCGACCCCTCGTTCATTCCGCGTAACCGAGAAGCCTGGGAATAAGAAGTACGAGGTCCGGTGTGAATGCAAGAAGAAAGAGGACAACGATCATGGGGATCAAATAGATCAGCACCGCTCTGACAAGCCTTTCAAAGGATATGGAAGCCACATCGGCCACGATGTACAGGGAAGTGCCTATGGGAGGTGTGATGAGGCCGATCATCAGCGCAAATACGGTTACAAGGCCTAGATGGACAAGATCGATGTTCAAAGTCAAGGCGATCGAGACGAGAATCGGGGTTACAATGATGAGGTTGGCGGATGCGCTCTCCACGGTCCCTATTAAAAGGAGCCCGATGCAAATGAAGACTAATATCGCGCTTTTATTGTTCGTGAACTGAAACATGACCTCCGTCAGGATCTCGGGAACACGCTCCACAGTGATCAGCCAGGCAAAGGATTTTGCAGTGGCCAGAAGAAACATGACAACCGCTGTCGAACGTACCGTGTTCGTCAATGCCCGGACTATCTTCTCCCTGCTAAGCCCTCGATACATAAGGCCCAGAAGCGTGGTATAAAGAACCGCAAGTACCCCTGCCTCCGTGGGCGTCACCACACCAATCAGGATTCCTCCGAGGATGATAATGGGTGCCAAGAGCGAAAAAGAGGCCCTCCGGAACGATCGCCAAATTTCACCCAGTTGTTGTCTTGGCCTTGTAGGGCAGTGCTCCATGCCCGTTACGGCCATGATATAGATAGTGACCATCAAAGCCAGTCCCATGAGGATTCCAGGAATGATGCCAGCCATGAAGAGGTCTACCACGGATACCTCGGCGATAGCACCAAAGATGACAAGGTGAATACTTGGAGGGATGATGGGTCCAATAGTGGACGATACGGCAGTGATGGCGGCTGCAAAGGGGATGTTGTAACCCTCCTTGCGCATGGCTTCGATCTCGATTCTGCCCAAGCCCGCTGCATCGGCACTGGCAGACCCGGATATTCCCGCAAAGATCATGCTCGCCAATACGTTCACGTGGCCGAGGCCTCCGCGGATGTGTCCTATTAACGACATGGCGAAGTTGAAGATGCGCTCGGTGATCCCTGACACATTCATGATTTCGCCGGCGAGAATGTAAAACGGGACAGCCAGGAGGGTGAAGCTCTCAGCCCCCCCCATTAAATTCTGGGGGATCATCGTCAGAGGAAGACTCTTTGCCCACAGGGTGAGTATGGAAGAGATGAGAAGAGCGAAGGAGATAGGGCATTGAATGACGATAAGCGAGAAAAACGAGATGAGAAGAACAGCTAAACCCATGCGTCAACCCTTATCCCTCTCGAAAGCTGTGCCGATCTCATCGATCAGGTGGCGAATCGTTGTGAGGAACATGAGGATTCCGGTAATGACTATTGGCGAAGAAAGGGCACTTCGCGGAATCCCCAGAGCCACGATATCCTGGTACCACTGAACCCCCACGAGGCGAATGGCTTGAATCACGGTGATAACCAGGGCCGCAGCGATAATTATGTAAACGAACGAAAGTGCGCCCTTCTTAAAGCCTATGGGGAACCGATTTACTATGAACTCGATGGCGATGTGGCCTTTCTGTTTGTAGATGGCGCTGGCACTGAAGAAAGTCATCCACACCAGCATCAATGTGGCCATGTTCATCCCTGCAATCAGGGGACTCTTCAGGATGTAGCGCAGAAAGACGCTCAACCCGACGACGAATACCATGAGAACGAGCAGGACGCAACAAAACCCCATCTCAACTTTCCCGATGAATTCGTCCAGTTGGTCAAGTCTTTTACGATTTAACATTTTCATTGAAGGCCGTTTTGAAGAAGGATCCCCGGGAGCCAGTTTATTTCTGGCTCCCGAGGGCAAACGTCAGGTTTACTGCGATTCGAGTATTTGCTTGAAGAGGCCCTTTTTCCACATTCCCTCGGCCTCAAACCGTTCCGCCACTTTCATCGCTTCTCGAGCAAACGGCCCCGTATCTATTTCGATGAACTTGACTCCAGCCTTCTCCATTTTCACTTTGTCCTTTTCAAACATATCCACAACCAGTTTGGTGTAGTGGTCTCCGGCTTCCTTTCCCGCTTTGAGGAGTATTTTCTTGTGGCTTTCCGGGAGCTCTTGGTATTTCTTCTCATTGGTCAGGAGATCGAAGGGGGCCACCAGGTGGTTGGTCATGCCGATGTAGCTCGCTGCCTGGTAGAACTTCATTCCATATACAGAGCCAAGGGGAGAATCCATGCCATCCACCACTCCCTTCTTCAGGGCGAGGAAGGCCTCCGCCCAGGGGATAGTCGTGGGTTTTGCTCCCAGGGCTTTCCAGGTCTCGAAATACGTCTTTAGACTGGGCATCCTCATCTTCATTCCTTGCAGGTCATCGAGGGTTCTGACAGGTCGCTTGCTAACAAGGACCTTAGGCAGACGGTACCAGTTATCGGCAATGATGCGGACCTTACGTTCCTTGATCAAACGTCCCTTCATGTCTTGATAAATGCTTCCTTTTTGAAAACCCTTGACAGCCTCCAGGTCTTTGAACAGGAACGGCATCGCCAGAATGGCGAAGTCCTTTACCAGGTGCTGATTCCAGTCCATGACGTTTCCGAACATCTCGATTGAGCCCATCATGAGGTTTTCGACCAAGGCCACGGCATTTTTCCCCAACTGACCTGCTGGGTACACATGGATGATGAAATTTCCACCACTTTCCTTTTTAACTAGGTCGGCAAAATAATTGAGTCCTTTTGTCTCAGGCGTGGTCACCGCGTGGACGCCGGCCAACTTCCAGGTTATCTTCTGTGCGCCAGTAGCGGTGCTGAGGAAGCAGAAAATAAGCGTAAAAATGCAAAGTAACGATAAACTCTTCTTTAACATGATCGTACCTCCCTTCTTTGGGTTATCATTTAGTGATCTTATCCCTTAAACTTCTTAAAGCCTTCTTATCACACCCCCTTTCTTTTAGACTACGGCCTCTGGCAGCAGGGCGCTGATCTTTTCGGAGGTCCGCAACCCTTCCTTGATAAACATCTTCCTTGTTTTTTTCGTCAACCGATTGACCGTGCTCTGGATCGAAAGACAGGCCACACCGTCTCCTCTTCCCGTGAAGATAGGGAAGGCCAAGGCGGCTGCATCCTTGCCATATTCCTCTCGACTTTCCGCGTATCCACTTCTTCTCACGTTTTCCAGCTCTATCATAAACTTCTCTTTATCGGTCATTGTGTTTGGCGTAAATCGTGGGAGGCCGTGTCTTTTGATGATCACATCGATTTCCGTCCTGGGTAAATAGGCCATGAGGACCTTTCCTGCTGCACTGCAATGAAGAGGTAGGGCCTTACCAATGGGAACGAATTGGCGAACGAAATAGCGGCTTTCAACAAGCGCTATGCATACCCTCCTCCCCTCGACGAGAATGTTCAATGCCACATCTTCCTCGCAGGTTTTGGACAATTCCTGCATGATAGGGAGCGAGAAATCTCTCAGATCGTGATTGGATCGAATCCTTCCCGCAAGTTCGAGCGGTTTAAACCCCAGGGAGTATTTTTTCGCCTTGGGGTCGTAGATGATGTAACCTTCTTCTCTCAAGGTGGAAAGGAGGGCATGGATGGTACTCTTGGGCATGGAAAGTTTGGAAGCAATTTCGGTTACGCCCTGGCTTTGGACATACCGCGTGAAGCTATCTAGTATTGCCAAAGCTTTTTTAACGGTCTTCAAGAGGAAGCTCCAGATTTTTGTGGTACCCGATTTCGTTCGGTTTATTGGAAATATATTCGACTATTCCGAAAATACCAGGAAATTGCAGACATGTCAAGGAAAAAATCACGAAGCGTAGAAAAAATGGGGGACATACTATATTCCCCCTGTCAAGGGAAAAATGAATATTTAAGAAATATCAATAATTACAATATGATAGATAACATCCATTTTCCTGAACACACGTATCCATGAAGAATCCCTCCACGGACCCTTGCTAGTTTGTTTCGGCAAGTTTCTCACTGGGGTGGATTCCGTTTCTCAGAAATTGAGGGGACGTAGTTAAGTTGTTGAAAAGGATTCTGCTCTGTGAGCGTAAAGATGATATAGACAGGGGATGGCGTTGAAGAGTATCATTTTAGAAGACTACGGGGTTGTCAAAGGAAAAAGGAGGCGTGGGTTCTGAAGCAACTTATGATTGGCTCTTTGTCTTTGGGGATGTGATGTCCATTTTGATATTTCCCCTTTTCAAGGTCGGCCAACCGGAAGAGGACCCCACAGCTTACTGGCAAGCCTTTCTGTTTCCTGCAAAAACCTGTTCCACCCACACGAGGATCTCCTATGCGTCCTTCTTCCCGAAATACCTCAATCTCAGAAGGATGGTGCCCCAGAAATTCCCTTGTAAGGGACGAAGTCACAATTTGAACCCATCGTCAAGCCAGCAGTCTCTATCCACGCGTTAGTGTTTCTCATAACCCTAACAAGGATTCCCTCAAGCACAACTCCCATGTCTTGTCATGCCGATTTCTTTGACACAAAAGCGACTTCATCCTATATTGTTCTCAGTAGAAAAAGATTTATAATAGTAAAGGA
>JAUWDQ010000020.1 GCA_030608745.1 Pseudomonadota bacterium
TTGGCGTTGAGGGCCGTCTCCAAGGTAATGGGCTCTCGGAACTGGGCGTTTGGATTGTTCAGCCCATTTCGTCTATTTTTGACCGAGACCATGGCCAACTGTTCTTTTGTCGTCCCATACCGTTTCATGTGCTGTTTGGCAACCATGGCAAAGGCCGGGGGCGGTAATCCCAATCCCTGCGCCCCATCCCAGTCATGGTCTACCGATGCCAATTCGCTGTAGAAGACCTCCCATTTCTCGGGCATATAGAGCTTTTCTCCCCCGATCACCATCACGATATCGGCTATGCCGCTTCTGATGAGCCCGTAGGCGAGGATGATGCCAGAGCTTCCGCTGGCGCATAATAATTCAACCCTGGCACAGATGGTTCTGGGCTTGATGCCAAGGTATTCGGCCACAACAGGAGCAAGATGTGTTTGGAAAGCACTGCGCTCCGTATAAGCGGAAGCCACCAATAATCCGTCTATGACCTTGTTGGTGATGGCCTTGTTGTCATCAAAGCAAGCCTTACCGGCTTCCTGAAACATATCCCTGAGGGAGGCTTCTCGGACCCCCCACGCGCACATTCCACCGGCAATGATGCACACATTCTTCATCATCCATTACCTCCCCATTATCGAGCTATTGCCATTCTCCAAGGCCTTGCGAGAATTTTCGCACTGTTTTATTATAAACTATTAAGCTCTGATGATGTCAACTCGCTTTTTGAGGGGTTCATTCGCTTTTGGCAACGACGTCTCCGGTTAGTTGCACGAAAGCGACAAATTCAGCCGTACCTTACCTCAAGCACAAGAGGAGGAGTAGATGATAACCGGTGGGACTGATATCGGCTCTTTGTCAGTGGAATCTGTGGTCTTCGAGGCGGATAGGGGGATGATTGGGTATTCCATCGTTCTTACCGGGGCAAACAGTAGAAAGTCCTCTGAGGTCTCCCTTGAACAGGCCCTCAGTTCAGGCCGTGTGAAGCGGACCGATGTCTCCTATATCGTTTCGACGGGATGCGGTAGAGAAATATCAGGTTTCGCCGATGAAAGCATTACCGAGATTACCTGTTTGGCCAAAGGGGTCCATTATCTCTTCCCGGATTGTAGAACCATTATCGACATCGGGGGGCAGGATACGAAGGTCATTAACGTCGATGAAAGGGGAAGGGTTACCGGCTTCGATATGAACGATAAATGCGCGGCCGGGACGGGGAGGTTCTTGGAGGTTATGGCCATGGCGTTGAACGTGGATTTGGAGGCGATGGGGGAACGGTCGCTCCATTTCAAGGAGGATATCGAGATCAGCAGCCTCTGCACCGTCTTTGCCGAATCGGAGGTGGTTTCCCTGGTTTCAGAGGGAAGGGAAGTGGAGGACATCCTGCATGCCTTGAACAAGGCTGTTGCAGATAGAACCGTGAGTCTCCTGGAGCGAGGAAGACCGGGGGGTAAGATCGCGATGACAGGTGGAGTGGCAAAGAATCTGGGCGTGGTGCGAGCTATAGAAGAGAGGCTGGGAAAATCCATGATGGTATACCACGAACCCCAAATTGTAGGAGCCTTGGGAGCGGCATTGATCGCCAAGGAGAGGATGGAGGGTTAGCGTTGATCACCCAACGGCCCCCTTTCGTTCTGTTGAATTCCAACCCATCCATGTCGTTCTCGCCACGTAGGAAATGATATATTTCATAAAGGAACACCCTTGTCCCTGAGCGTAATCTGCCAGTATTCCAATATTCCAGGTCAAGCCCAGCCCTGAGTTCCTATACGATCAGGTTACGGAAACACTACCTATGAGAATCAGGAATCGTCAGAAGGAGCTTCGCCTTGACAAGGAAATTTCGCGTAGTATATCATGAATTCCTGAACAGGGAGCTTATCAAGCATATTACAAGCAAAATGCGGAACTTCATGTATAATCGAAACACCAGGAAAGACTCTGAAAGGGTCGCTCTTCGCTGCTCAAAATATTTTTTCGACCATTCTAAGGTTCGCTTCACTGCACTCGTAGTTAACGTAAAATGCAGACCGCAGCACCGCAACACTGCATGATTTTGTGCTCAGAGCTCCTTTTCCGAGTTTTTCAGAGATCTCACTAAGGGAAAGGGTTTGGGGTTTTGAAGAGGGTAGGCATTCTCCTGAAGGGAAATAAACCCGAGGCCATTGAGATTACAAGGGAGCTCATCCGGTGGTTCGGTGAACGTCACATCGACGTTTACCTGGAGGATGAGGTGGCCGGGCAATTCGAAGGCTCGGCGGGTTGCCCGAAGGAAGCTCTTCCATCGCGGGTAGAGGTTATTCTCGTGTTGGGGGGAGATGGGACCCTTCTGAGCGTGGTGAGATTGATGGGAGAGAATCAGGTTCCCATCCTGGGGGTCAATTTAGGAGGGCTTGGGTTCCTTACGGAGATAACTTTGGATAACCTCTACAAGGTATTGGAGGGGTTGATCCAGGGAGACTATAAGTGTCATAGGAGAATGACCCTCCATATCCGTGTCCTGAGGAAAGGGGAGATGGCGGCCGATTTCACCGTCTTAAACGATGTGGTAATCAATAAGGGCGCATTGGCCAGGATCATCGACTTGGAGACCACCATCAATAATGAATACTTAACGACCTTCAAGGCCGATGGGTTGATCATTTCCACCCCAACGGGTTCCACAGCCTATTCGCTTTCCGCCGGGGGACCCATCGTGTACCCTTCTCTGGAAACCATTGTTATTACCCCAATTTGCCCCCATACGTTGACCAATAGGCCCATTATCATCCCGGATGATGCAGTCATCAAGTCAACCCTCAATTCGAAGGATGAGGAGGTCATGTTGACTTTGGATGGACAGGTAGGCTTTTCCCTGCAGTTTGGGGATACCGTGGAGGTCCAAAAGGGAGGGAATACCATCCTGCTCATCGAATCCCCGTATAAAAGCTATTTTGAGGTGCTGAGGACGAAGCTGAGATGGGGTGAACGATAAGTCCCGCTAAAACCGCAATCGTCTTTCCCTCGTCCGAGGCCGATTGTCCCCAACGGGGTCTACAGGGCCTTAACCCTAAAGATGCTTTCGGAATTACAGATAAGGGATTTCGCCATCATCGATAAGCTGAAGATTTCCTTCTCCAAGGGATTGAACGTCCTGACGGGGGAGACGGGAACGGGGAAATCCATCATCATCAATGCCGTAAATATGATTTTAGGGGATAAGGCCTCGGATGACCTCATCCGCACATCGGCCAAGGAGGGCATAGTCGAGGCCTTGTTTGATATCGTGGGAAATGAAACGCTGGGTGAGAAACTGAGGGGAAAGGGATTCGAAATCAAGGAAAGCATGGTCATGAAGCGAGTAATATCGAGGGGGGGGAAGAGCAGGGCTTTCATTAATGGAAACTTGGCGACCCTTGCTCTTTTGGGCTCCTTCGGCGACGAATCTCTCAATATTTATGGACAACATGAGCATCAAAACCTCCAACGTCATGAGGGGCATATCGATATCTTGGATGAGTTTGGAGGCCTGGTGGAGCTTCGGTTAGACTATCAGGACCGTTTTAGGAGGCTCATGCAGATAAGAAAGGAGCTTCGGGAACTCAAGGCCCATGAAGAGCGGATATCCAGGGAAAGGGAGTTGATGACCTTTCAGCTGGGGGAGATCGAGTCGGCCCAGCTCCAGCCGCGGGAAGACCAAAGCCTCACAGAGGAGAGGGGGGTCTTGATGAATGCCGAGAAGCTGTTGGAGCATTCCCAGGGAGCTGAACAAACGCTCTACTCCGGGGAGAGCTCCGTTGTGGAGAAGCTCAATGGCGTTTTGGAAAAGGTGAGGGAATTGGTCCGGATCGATCCATCGGTCTCTCCCTTGGTCCAAACCCTTGAGTCCGCCCTTTATCAGGTGGAAGATGTCGCACTCTCCCTAAGGAACTATGGCCAAAAGGTGGATGTAAACCCCGAGAGGCTTGAAGAGATTGAGGCGAGGTTGGACGAGATTAACCGCCTAAAGAGGAAGTATGGACCAACTCTGGGCGATATTTTCGCGTTCAGGAAGAAGGTAGAGGACGAGCTCAGGGATATGGCAACCAGCGAAGATCGAGCCGGCGAGTTGGAATCAGAGGAAATGAAGCTGGGAGAGGAGATCCTATCGTTGGCCAGGGGTTTATCAGAGAAGAGGAGCATGATAGCAAGGCGATTGGAGGAAGAGGTCGAAAAGGAGCTGGCAGACCTGGACATGGGTAAGACCCGTTTTCGCGTTCGGATCGAGGGAGTTGACAAGGGGGGAGCAAAGGAAGTCCATGGGGATTTGCGCATCGGGGAATTCCATTTGAACGCCAAGGGAATGGATGAGGTGGAATTCCTCATCTCGCCAAATATCGGGGAGGCGTTAAAACCCTTATCCAAAATTGCGTCGGGAGGTGAGCTCTCTCGTATCATGCTCGCCATGAAGACCATATTGGCCGAAATGGGAGAGGGGCAGACCCTCATATTTGATGAGGTGGATGCTGGTATCGGGGGCGCGACGGCAGAGGTGGTCGGGAGGAAGTTACATACCCTCTCCAGGCACCATCAGGTTCTCTGCGTAACGCACCTTCCCCAGATCGCCTGTTTCGCTGATACTCACCATTTCGTGAGCAAGGAGGCCAAGGGAGGCAGAACCATTACCAAGGTCAAAAAGCTGGAGGGTGATGGGATTGCCGATGAGATCGCCCGCATGTTAGGGGGAGTGAGGATTACCTCAAGAACGAGGGCTCACGCAAGGGAGATGATCGAAAATACCAAAGGACAGGGAAAAGTAGATAGCCTAGGGAAGAGCGGAGAGAGATAGATACGCACATGATTCGGAAGGCAAGGATAGTGGATGTTCGGGCAATTCAGGGGCTCATCGAGGGATCGGCCTCCAAGGGGGAAATGCTCCATCGATCCTTGAGCGAGATTTACGATAATATCAGGGACTTTTATGTCTTTCAAGGGAATCGATCACTCTTGGGTACCTGCGCTCTCCACATATGTTGGGAAGATCTAGCGGAGATACGCTCCTTGATGGTGTTGGAAGATGAAAGGAGGAAGGGGATCGGGTCGAAGTTGGTAAAGGCCTGCTTGAGAGAGGCGAAACAACTGGGTATCCGGAAGGTTTTCGCCTTGACATATGAGCTCTCCTTTTTTCAAAAATTCGGATTCGGGATTGTGGATAAGGCGACATTACCCCATAAGGTCTGGAGCGATTGCCTCAAATGTGTGAAGTTTCCCGATTGTGATGAGATCGCGATGACCCTGCAGTTGTAGAGACCCTTGCCCAGGTCCATTTTGCTCGCTGAAAAGAATTTTTGACCATTCTAAAGTTCGCTCCACTGCAAAGGGGGCATTGTACGCTACTTCGTCCCACAACTTGTTTATGACCCCATAAGTATTTGCATATAGGAGAGAATACAAACAAATCCGAAATCCTAATTTCTAAACCCTAAACAAATACAAAGCACCAATGATCAAATGACCAAAACGTTTAGGATTTGGGCATTTGGATTTAGATATTGTTTAGGATTTAGTGCTTCGGATTTAGGATTTAATCCGAGTTACGGACCACGAACACGGATCACGGACACGATCCATCCGCTTCTTCCCCCAATATGAGCCTGAGGACCGTGTTGGCCTGCTGATGGGCAGCAATCCCCACCCTGGGGGCCATGAGGCCGATCCCTGGGCCCGCGGGACTCCTTTGATCGCCCACGATGAAGATCTTGGACGAGAATCTCGTAGTCTTAATCGCATTGCTATCGCCGTAGCCCGCTACACCGGAGGCAACTACGATATACGTGTCCGGCATCGCTTCCGATATCGCGTTGATGAGCATGGTCTTTTCCTCGGCCTTGTCGAAGGCCTCAACGATAATTTCGGCATTACCGAATATCCTTTTCACATTTTTTGGGCGGATTACCGTATGGTGAGTAATGACCCGGACATAGGGATTAACCTCTTTGAGAGTTTCCCTGATGGCGTCAACCTTTGGCATTCCAATCTGTTGGATAAAATACTGTTGGCGGTTGAGATTACTGGGTTCCACGACGTCGTAATCAGCCAGGATGAGGGTGCCAACCCCAGTCCTGGTCAAGGCGAGGGCCACCTGGGATCCCAATCCACCCAGGCCGGCTATCCCCACTGTGCTCCTCTTCACCCTCTCGTGAACCCCCGGGGTGTGCCGGGCAACGATCAGGTATTCCAACTCCCTTTCATCGGGGATTTTCCCCTTTTCCACGAGGACCACTTCATCGCCATCACTAAGGGGAATGTTTTCGGAAATGGGGAAACCATTGTAGATGATCAGATCTGCAGAGGGATGAAGTGCCCCTTTGAGATCCAAAAGCATCGTATTGGGAGGGACCTGGCGATCCCTTTCATTGACCTTGATGGTTATAGAATCAATTTTTTCTCCCATGGAATCTCGGACGGTTAACGGGGCTTAAGTTTGATCTTGTGATTAAGGAGATCCACTTCCTCTATGGAGGCTTCGATGATCTCCTCTTCGCCGAAGAGGTTGGTAAGGCAAAGTTGGGTTCCCCTGGGTTTTATGGAGATGATGTCGGACAAGATCATCTCCTCCTTGCCGTCTTTCATGATATAGGCGTTGGATTGACACATCGCGAATATCCTCCCTTACATAAAAATAATGGAGGTTGACGGGGTTTGTCAACCCAACATCAGGGTCCGGAAAAAGGTTCCTATTGACTTTTGCGGGATATGGTGGTATCAAATAAGTTTAATAATTTTTGATTTATTCTTATTTATCAAGCACTTGGAAAATAATGTCTCACTTTTTACATCCCACCGTTGCCGAGATCCATCTGGATGCTTTGGCCCACAATTACCATCAAATTCGGAGCCGTATCCACCCGGGGGTTAAGATACTTGCCGTAGTAAAGGATAACGCTTACGGTCATGGGGCGGTCGTTATAGGCAGGGAGTTGGAGCGATTGGGAGTCGACCTGCTCGGGGTTGCCTTTACCGGTGAGGGTGTCGAGCTGAGGGATGCGGGCATAAAAAAGCCCATCCTGGTTCTATCCGGAATATACGAGGAGGAGATTGAGAGCGTTATCGAATACGACCTCATTCCCATGGTCTTCAACGGGGAAATGGGAAAATCCCTTTCCGATAAGGCCAAAAGGCGAAACAGGCGGGTCAAGGTTCACCTTAAGTTCGATACGGGAATGGGCCGTTTGGGAGTTCCCGTTGAAGAGGCCGGGAAGTTCCTTGAGCACATGAAGGAATTTCCCAATCTCGTGATCGACGGAGTTGCATCCCATTTTTCCATGGTCGGTGAGGAGTATACCCGTGGTCAACTGAAGGCATTTAAAGGGGTGGCGGAGTTCTTCCGTGAAGAAGGAATCAGGCCAACACACTGGCACATCAGTAGCAGCGCCCCCATGATAGATTTCCCCGATTCTTGGTTCAATCTCGTTCGCCCGGGGATTATGATCTATGGTTCCTACCCAAGCAGGGAATATGTCGGCCGCATTGCATTGAGACCAGTGATGCGATTACGGACGGCAATCGGTTTCTTAAAAAGGGTCCTGGCGGGAACGAAAATTAGCTACGGG
This sequence comes from Pseudomonadota bacterium, assembly GCA_030608745.1. Taxonomy (GTDB): domain Bacteria; phylum Desulfobacterota; class BSN033; order WVXP01. Next base: position 7,551 of record JAUWDQ010000020.1, read on the forward strand.
GGAACATATATCACGCAAAGGGAGAGCGTAATTGCCTGCCTCCCCGTGGGGTACGGAGACGGTTACAACCGACGGCTCTCCAATGGGGGAGAGGTCCTCTTGAGGGCAAAGCGGGTACCCGTAGTGGGGCGAATCTGTATGGATGTGACCATGGTGGATGTAACGGACGTTGCGGATGTTGTTTTGGGAGATGAAGTGGTCCTAATAGGGAGACAAGGAGGGGATGAAATAACGGCTGAGGAGATAGCGGAAAAAATAGGGACTATTTCCTATGAAGTCCTCTGCACGGTAGGGAAAAGGGTGCCACGGGTGTCCATGCGAGGCGGGAAGCCCATCGAAGTGGAAGTTTATGTGAGAAGGGAGATTGAGCAGCGAGGTCACTGATGAATTCGGTTTTCGGGTATATAGGCGGCCATTTCATCCGCTTTTTACAGGAATCGGGAAGAATCACCATGCTTTTCGGGCAGACCATTGTTTTGATCTTTCGACCCCCCTTCGATGTGCGGGAGCCGTTAAGCCAGATGGAGGAGATCGGTGTGCGCTCAATTCCCGTGGTGGTTATCACCGCCGCCTTTACGGGGATGGTGCTGGCCCTGCAGAGTTTCACGGGATTCAGACGGTTTCATGCGGAAACCCTTGTCGGGACAGTGGTCGCCCTATCAGTGACCAGGGAGTTGGGGCCAGTTCTGACGGGATTGATGGTTTCGGGACGGGTTGGATCGGCAATGGCCGCGGAATTGGGGACGATGCGAGTGACGGAACAGATAGATGCCCTCCATACCCTGGCCACCAATCCCGTAAAATATCTTATCGTACCCCGATTTCTCGCCTCGTTAGTCATGTTTCCCATACTGGTCGTATTTGCGGATATCATCGGCATCATGGGCGGATACTTTGTAAGCGTAAAAATTCTGGGGACCAATCCCACGATCTATATCAGGAGGACGTGGGATTATCTGGAGCTGAACGACATTTATAGTGGCCTTTTGAAGGCCTGCGTTTTCGGAATGATCATGGCCACTATCAGCTGTTACCAGGGGTTTTATACAGAAGGGGGCGCCGAGGGGGTGGGGAAGGCGACCACAAGGGCCGTTGTTCTTTCCTCTCTGCTTATCCTGATCTCAAACTACTTCATAACGGCCCTTCTGTTTTAGGGCCTTGGGCTTTTGCCATCAAGGGATTTATGGTCGAGGATACATCGGTCAAAATCGAAGTGGTGGATCTCCACAAATCTTTCAGCAATAACCAAGTCCTCAGAGGAGTGAATCTGGAAGTGAGGAATGGCGAGAGCATGGTGGTGATAGGGGGAAGTGGGGTGGGGAAGAGCGTCCTGATCAAGTGCATTATCGGACTTCTCAGGCCTGATAGCGGAAGCATACGTGTCGATGGGCAAGAGGTTACATCCCTTAATGAAAAGTCCCTCAATGAGATCAGAAAGAAGTTCGGCATGCTCTTTCAGGCCGGTGCCCTGTTCGATTCGCTGTCGGTATGGGAAAATGTCGGTTTCGGTTTGAAACACCATACTTCCTTACGTGATGGGGAGATAAAGGCGATAGCCGTTGAGAAGTTGGGGTTGGTGGGGTTGAGCCATGTTGAAGACCTCATGCCCTCGGAGTTGAGCGGAGGAATGAGAAAGAGGGTGAGCCTGGCGAGGGCCATTGCCATAGAACCAGAAATACTTCTTTACGATGAGCCCACGACGGGCCTCGATCCCATTATGGCCGATGTCATTAACGAATTGATCGTCCAGATGCGGAAGAAACTACAGGTTACCTCCATAGCCATTACCCACGATATGGTCAGCGCATACAAGATCGCCGATAGGATTGCCATGTTGTATGAGGGGAAGATTATCGAAGTCGGGACCCCTCAGCAGAACAGGGATTCGAGGAACGCTATAGTCCAACAATTCATCCAAGGGAGGGCCGAAGGGCCAATTAAGGTAAGATGAGGCTCCTTCAAGGAGGTTGGGAATGAAAACGGGGACGGAGACTAAGGTCGGTATCTTTGTGCTTTTGGGCATCATCGTTTTGGTCTTTATGACGGTAACTGTAGGGAAGTTTCATCTATTCAAGGAGGCGGGCTACAGGGTCTATGTCCTCTTCGATTCCGCTGCGGGGGTAGTCCGGAACTCACCTGTACGGATAGCCGGCGTCCATGTCGGCACGGTGGAGAAGATTTCCCTGGAACGGGGAAAGGCTAAGGTAGCCCTTCGAATCCCCCCCGATGTCCAGCTCTATGAGGATGCGAAGGGTTATTTGAGGTCGGAGGGGTTATTGGGGGAGAGGTATGTCGATATTTTCCCGGGTTCCGAGGAGAAGCCGAGATTGAGAGAGGAGGGGCTGATACAACAGGGGGCCCCTCCTGCTAGCATTGAGCAGGTCCTCTCCCGTCTGAGCGGTATCGGGGATGATTTTAAGGGTGTCCTTAAGCCTCTCGGTCAACTCCTGGAGGGGATCGACCCCGAAAAAGTAGGACATCTGGTCTCCAATTTCGAGATTTTTTCCCGGGATTTGCCACACCTGGCCGCCGATGCGAGGGAAACGTTGGGCAATTTTCGGGATATTAGCGCCAAGGTTCGGAGGGGGGAGGGTACCCTTGGCAAGCTCATCACTGATGATGAGGCTTACGAGGACGTCAGGAAGACGCTGGTGGCCCTGAGGGATGTGGCCGAGAAGGTTCAGAGGGGGGATGGTACCCTTGGCAAGCTCATCAATGACGATGAGGCTTACGAGGACGCCAGGGCTACCTTGGCCAACCTGAGGCGGCTCTCGGAGAAGCTGGAAAGCGGGGAAGGGCTTTTGGGGAAGCTGATAATGGACGATCAACTGGGCCATGAGGTGGAAAAAACCGTCAGGAAAGTCCAAGAGGCCGCGGAGGGGGTGCGGGAGCAGAACCCGGTAACGGCGTTGGGAATCCTCCTGGGCTTGATTTTCTAAAAGTGGTCCTCGAAGAGATGAAAGGAGAAGCCTGGAACAGGTGAAGCATCGTGCAGAAGGAGTGGAGAGGAGGAATTTCATTCTCGCGGGTATCGTCCTCTTTTTCGTCCTTTCGGCCCCCAGTGCGGGCCTCTGCACCGAAGAGAAGGGTTTTACCCTTAACCTGTGGCCTTTGTTTAAGTATCAGGGCGACTCGGAAGGGTCCAGGAGTAAACTGAGAATATTGGGCCCGTTGATTTATCGGAGGAAAGGGGCCGAAGGAGAGGAATTTGCTCTTCGTCCCTTGTTTTATTGGATAAAAGATAGTAAAGAGAATTCCCTGATCGTTGAATATCTCTACCCTCTTGGTAAATTCAAGAGGGAAGATGGGTATACCAGAAACTACATCGTACCCTTTACCACGTTGAGGGACGAGCAAGGAGAAGAGGGGAGGGAGAACAATTTTTCCCTCTTCCTCTACTTTCGAGGGCAGGCGGAAGAGGGCGAGCGATACTGGGGGGTATTTCCCCTGTACGGGCAATTGGTGGGTCGGTTTGGCCGGGACCGAATCCGTTTCTTCCTCTGGCCCATCTATTCGGATGTGAGTGACGAAGGGGCATATATCTGGACTTTCCTGTGGCCTATTCTCTCGAGAACGAGGGGTGGGGGGAAGAAGGCATTTCGCGTCTGGCCCCTGTGGGGCTATAAGGAAGAGGAACACATTTCCAGAACCGATTTTGTCCTCTGGCCGTTTTTCACCAGGAGAGTAGGGGATCTGGATACAGACGATCCCGAAAGGGAGTACTTTTTGTTCCCCCTCTATCGGGGTGTTCGGTCCAAAAGGGCGAGGCAAGTGGCGATATTGTGGCCGTTCTTTCGCTATGCCGTTGATGAGCGATATGGATATAAGCGGTGGGACGCGCCGTGGCCGTTCATCTCATTTAGCCGGGCGGAAAAGATGAGAAGGGTGATGCTCTTCCCCCTCTACCATAGCAAAGAGGTGCCCGGCGATCGGACCCGCTGGATCTTGTGGCCCCTCTATCAATCTTGGGACGACCAATTCGGGAATCAGCGGGAGGTTGTTCGGCGGTATCTGCTCGTCAATCGAATCAAGACCGTATTCAACGATAAGGGGGAGGTGACATCGAAACAGGTATCGATTTGGCCTTTCTTCAGATATACCAGGGAGGGGGATGAGGTGAAGTTATATCTTCTCAACCTTATTCCCCTGAGGTATGAGGGGTTTGAGAGGAATTGGGCTCCCCTCTATACGGTATTTCGGTACGAGCGCAGAGCTTCGCGGAAGAAATGGGATGTCCTCTGGGGATTGTATGAGAGGGGAGATCCATGGGATTGATGGAGGAGAGGAGAATTCGTGGGAATGGTGGGACAACGGGATGATAGAAGGGTAAAATCCTCGAATAGCACTGGAGGACTGAGTTGGAAATGAAGAGGATAGCCATACGGGGGACGGGTTCATATCTGCCCACAGAAGTGATGACCAATTTTGACCTGGAGAAGATCCTGGACACCAATGACGAATGGATCTACAAGAGGACGGGAATCAAGGAACGGCGGATCGCCGCCCGGGATGAGGATGCCTCGGATCTGGCAAAGGAGGCATCCCTCAAGGCATTGGAAATGGGCGGAATTTCCGCTGAAGACCTGGATCTCATCATTATGGCAACGATGACGCCGGATACGGCATGTCCGGCCGGATCCAACTGGCTGGAGGCGAAATTGGGGGCACACCGGGCCGTGTCATTCGATATCCTGGCGGCCTGTTCGGGATTCATCTTTGCCCTATCGGTGGCCGAACAGTATTTGCGAAGGGGAACCTATAGAAATGCCTTGGTCGTTGCCTCGGAGATCATGAGCCGAACCATCGATTGGACGGATAGGGAAACCTGCATCCTATGGGGGGATGGGGCAGGAGCCGTAGTATTGGAGGCGGTTGATTCCGCTGGAGATATTCACGAGATCCTATCGACTCACATGCATACCGATGGCGCAGGAGGAGAAAATCTCCTCTTGCCAGGCGGAGGGTCGAAGACAACCCCCATCTCATATGAGAGCGTGGACAAGAAACTCCATTATTTGAAGATGATCAAGGCCAACGAGTCGGTTCGAGTTGCCGTGAAGTGTTTCGCCGAGGCCTGTGAGGAGGCCGTTTCATACAATGGCTATAGCATGTCCGATGTCAAATGGATCATCCCCCATCAAGCCAACCTTCGGATCCTCCAGGCGATGGCAAAGCGATTGAATGTCCCCATGAAAAAGGTTTGTTTAACCATCGATAAATTCGCCAATATCTCCTCGGCCACCGTTCCCATTACCCTCGATTCGACCGTGAGGGGTGGAAGCATACAAGCAGGAGATCTGATTTGCCTAACGGCCTTTGGAGGCGGTCTCACCTGGGCAAGCTCTTTAATCAAATGGTAAATACCCTCCCATTGAGCCCCACACAACGGGGTGAGAGGCGCAGTTAAGGATTTTATAAAAGATGTTTGAAGACCGTTTAAACCCCAAAGAGACTGCCGACGAATGCATCCAACAGATCAAAAGACGGCGAGTCGATGGGTATGAAATCTATCTCATCCAATCCATCTCAACGAGCATCGAAGTGCGGGAAGAGAAGTTGGATTCCTTTAAGAGGGCCCAGTCCATGGGCGTCGGACTCCGGATTATTAAGGACCAGAGGTTAGGCTTCTCCTATCGTAGCAGCTCCGATGTGCCCGAGATTGCGAGGATGGTTAAAGCCGCCATAGATGGAGCAGCAAACCTCCCGTCAGACCCCTTCTATGGATTTACCGCGCCCTCGGGGGATCTTAGGCCTACCCCCGGCATCTATGACGAACGGATAAGGCGCATTTCGGCCCACGAGAGAATAGAGAAGGCAATGGCCATGGAGGCAGCGGCCCTTGCCTTCGATCCAAAAAGGATAAGGAGGGTGGGGAAGGCAACGTATGAGGACGCCGTGAGGACGGTCTTCCTCGTGAATTCGGAAGGGGTTGAGGCAGATGCTACCTCCTCCATTTTTATGGGGAGCGTAATGGCAGTCGCAGGAGAGGGCTCGGAATCCGAGATGGGATGGGATTTCGATTTCCACCACTGCTTCGAAGGGATTGATGTTGCTCGAATAGGTAGGGAGGCGGCTCGAAAAGCGGGGGAGAAATTGGGGGGGCGGCCCATTAAGAGTGCCTTCTATCCCGCCCTGATCAGAAATGAGGTGGCCTGTCAGTTTTTGTCGGTCCTGGCCCCCTCCTTTGCGGTGGAAAACGTTCGAAAGGGGAAGTCCTTGTTTGCTAATGGGTTGGACTCCCGGGCCTTTTCTTCAAAGGTTACCATGTACGATGACGGGTTACATCTTCAAGGGATAGCCACCTTCCCCTTCGATGGTGAAGGAGTCGAGAGCCAAAAGACGCCGGTGGTCATTTCCGGAAAGATCACGGGTTTCCTCTACGATTGCTACTGGGCCAGCAGGGAGGGAGAACGGTCAACGGGCAACAGCACGAGGGAGGGGATAAAGGCCCCTCCATCCATGGGCATTTCCAATCTCTATATTGAACGAGGGGACAGACCCTTTGACGATCTTCTCGGAGACCTCCACAATGGCATCGTGATCGAGGAGGTGATGGGGATCCATACCGCCAATCCTATCTCCGGCGATTTTTCCCTTGGGGCAACGGGTTTCTGGGTGGAAAGGGGTAGGCGCGTTCATCCGGTGAAGGGAATCGCCATTTCAGGTAATGTCCTGGACTTATTCAAGAACGTCGAGGAGGTGGGAGCGGATTTTCGTTTCACGGGGAAACTCGGTTCTTCAAGCCTCATAACGAGCAAGCTTGCCATAAGCGGCCATTAATCCTTTCCCCAAGAATGATCTTACGTGGGCTATATTTCTCGATGGAACAATCCGAGGTTTCTTTCGATTATCCTTAAAATTAATTGACAAAATCCTCCTCATTTGACAGAATTCTCATTATCGTGAAGAATGCAAAAAAAATGTCCTATCTATGCAAAAAGGTTAGGTAAGATCTCACGATAGTATGAGATTCAAGGATGGAAAGAGCGTGGGCGGGGCTCGTTTTTCTTTTACTTCTTGGTTCTCTTTTTTCCTTTTTTTTCAAGGGAATAGTAGGCCTAATCTCGATAAAATATGAAGATATCAATCCCCGTGAATTCTTCACTTTGGTATGGGTTTTGCAAATAGTCAGTTTTGGTTAAAAAGGGGCACTAATATATATTCACCTCGGTTGAGCCCTCATGGGGAAGCATGGTAAGGGTGCTACCTGAGCGGATTGATGAAAATAATTCTGGTTATGAAAATAATTATGAAAATAATTCTTGACATCTCATTTTCTTTTTGGTATGTGTGAGCAATTGAGCAATCCGTTTGGTAGGTGAAAGGGGGTAATTTTTGAGAGGGGACTTTTATAATATCCTCATTTTCTCCAAGAAGGCTTCCACCATTCGGAGATACAGATTTTCGAGGCTTTTGGCCAGACTGATCTGTTTCGTTATTCCCATCTGCTTCATCTTCCTCGGGTATTTTAGCTTTGATTACGTAAGGATGAGACAGGAGGTCCTGGAGCTGAACCGATTGCGGGAGGAAACCCAGCTTCAGCGGTCCCAGATTCGTTTCTTCTGCGAGAAGATCGGCGAGGTGGAGAAGAAGATCGCCGGGATGAGGGAATTTGATAGAAGGCTGAGGATTCTGGCCAACCTCGAGGGTCCGGAGGGGAAGACGAGGCAATTCCTTGGAGTTGGGGGACCTTCACCCGAGTATATCCGGGAGACTTTGCTCCTCCAGAGGAATGAGGAGGAGTTGGTTCAGCAGATGAGGCACGACTTGGAACGGTTAAATGGAGAGGCAGCTGCAGAAGGAGATAGCCTCAGGAATCTGGAAGGCCTCCTGCAAAACAAACGGGTTCAGTTGGCCAATACCCCATCCATTTGGCCGGCAAGGGGATGGTTGACCTCTGGTTTTGGATATCGGATATCTCCCTTTACGGGGCTGCGACAGAGGCATGAGGGAATCGATATATCGAATCGAATCGGCACGCCCATCATCGCTCCTGCTGAAGGGTTGGTCACAAATATGGGCAGGGAGTGGGGTTTTGGAAAGATTTTGGTCATCAGTCATGGATTCGGTTTCACCACCCGTTACGCACACCTGAGCAGGATAAACGTGAAGATTGGGAAAAAGGTGAAGAGGGGACAGAAGATCGCGGAAATAGGGAATACGGGAAGGTCCACAGGCCCCCATCTGCACTATGAGGTAATGGTGAACGGGGTTCCCGTAAACCCCATGAAGTATATTTTGAATTAAGAAGATTCGCCGTTGTTATCACGAATATCCCGGTAGAGAAAAGGATCTATCGGGTATTTTTTTTCTTTTCGCACGGCCGAGGGGTGGATGAGTCGATGAATACCTTGAATTCTTCATACCGAGGCAGTAAAATAACCTGAAAAGAAGAGCACTTCTCGAATTGGGGGCTCCAATGATCGGGTCTATTGTCAAAAAGACCGCTATCAAAATTTTGGGGACGAAAAACGAGAGGGAACTGCACCGCCTTCAACCCATGGTGGAGCGAATCAATCGCTTGGAACCGGAGTTTCAGAAGTTGGACACCGCTCAGTTGAGATCGAAGACAACCCATTTCAAGGAAAGGGTCGATCGGGGTGAGGATTTGGATAGCCTGCTTCCGGAGGCTTTTGCCGCCGTCAGGGAGGCATCTAAGAGGACATTGGGAGAGCGCCACTTCGACGTTCAACTGATGGGCGGAATTGTCCTCCACGAGGGAAAGATCGCCGAGATGGCCACGGGGGAGGGAAAGACCCTTGTGGCAACTCTGCCCGCCTATCTAAACGCCCTTACCGGTAAGGGCGTCCATATTATCACGGTGAACGACTATTTGGCCAAACGGGACCGGGATTGGATGGGAGCGATTTATCAATTTCTGGGCTTATCGGTGGGGGTCATCGTTCATGAAATGGATGATCTCGATCGGCAGAAGGCGTATAGAGCCGATATCACTTACGGGACCAACAACGAGTTCGGATTCGATTATCTCAGGGATAATATGAAATTCAGCCTCGATGAATGTGAACAACGGGAACTCCACTACGGCATCGTGGACGAGGTAGATAGCATCCTCATCGATGAGGCCAGGACCCCCCTGATCATATCGGGGCCAGTGGAGCATTCGACCCACAAATTCCACGAGCTCAAGGGTCCCGTTGAGAGGTTCTTTCAGACCCAGACAAGGGTGATTAACAGGATTCTGGGCGAGGCCGAGGGGCTGCTCCGCGAGGGAGAGGGTTATGAGGCGGGCATCAAACTCGTTCAGGCCAAGAGGGGAGCCCCCAATAATAAACGGTTTTTGATGATTCTCGAGGAGGGGAAGCACAGGAAATTGTTGGATGGAGTGGAGTTGGATTTCTTCAGGGATAAGAATTGGGACCTCATCGATAAGGACCTCTATTTCATCATCGATGAGAAGTCGAACGTAGTGGATTTGACGGAAAGGGGGAGGGAGGCTCTGTCACCTCAAGATCCTAATTTCTT
>JAUWDQ010000219.1 GCA_030608745.1 Pseudomonadota bacterium
TCTCTCCATTCGGATTAAGGGGGTCTATTTTGCAATGCTGACCCTGGCATTTGCTGAAATGTTTCACGAACTGGCCTTCAACTGGCATAGTTTCACCGGAGGTTCTGACGGGCTGACAGGGGTCCCAAGGCCAGAAATCGGCATCCCTCCATTTGTTCTGAGCCTTGGCAATCCATACGTATTTTTTTATTTCGTCCTTGTGATGGTCATTCTTGTCTACTATGGCTGTGTCAGATTGGTCAATTCTCCCTTTGGCCATGTCCTCCAGGCCATCCGTGATAATGAGGAACGAGCGGAGTTCATTGGGTACGATGTCCGGATATTTAAACGGCGGTCCTTTGTTATCTCTGGAATAATTGGAGGGTTCTCAGGATCTCTTTTCGCACTCCTCAGGTTTGTCGATCCGGATGTCCTTCACTGGTTTATCTCGGCAGAAGTCCTTGTGATGAACCTTTTCGGCGGCATGGGGACCCTTTACGGCCCCATAATCGGTGCAATAATCTTTCTTTTCTCCAAAGATCTCATAAGCTCCTATACGGAACATTGGCGGCTTATCCTGGGGGTTATCTTTGTGGGGTTTGTCATCTATTCCCCTCGAGGGATCGTCGGGCTTTATGAGACTTTTAGAGGGAAAGTCATTTCGGCTGTAATGCTTACCTTACGGCGACCGGGGGACAGGGGAGACCAGAAAGGCCACGCCGAGTCTTGTGAGAGACGCAAATCCGGTTGTTGAGCGGGAATCATCTCCAAAGTTGAAAGGGAATCTCCCCGTCCATAAGACGGAAGAGGGCATAGAAGATGAGGAATGATCAAGGAATGGTGCCGATTTTAGAGACGGAGGGAATAGCAAAAGCCTTTGGAAATATGTTCGCGGTCAATCAGTTTGATCTCCATGTGGAAGAGGGTAAGCTCAAATCGATCATCGGACCTAACGGAGCGGGGAAAACAACCCTTTTTAATGTGATCAGTGGGAAAACCCACCCTACAATGGGCAGGGTGAAGTTCAAGGGAGAGGATATTACTAACCTCTCTCCAAATGCTATCGCACGGAGGGGTTTAGCCCGATCCTTTCAAATCACAAACATTTTCCCCAACCTTACGGTCTTCGAGAATGTGCGACTTGGTGTGCAGCAGAAGGACAAGAAGAGATCTTCCTATTTCACACCGGTATCCAGCCTTAATGAGACTAATTGGAAGACTAAGGAGATTTTGAATCAGATCGGATTGATCGAGTACCAGGGCTCATTGGCTCGCAACCTAGCTTACGGGGATCAGAGACACCTCGAAATCGGGATTACCCTGGCGATTGAACCAGACTTCCTCATGTTAGACGAACCCACTTCAGGGATGTCTTCCCTGGAGACCCAAGCAATCGTTCGGCTCATAGATAAACTTACCGAGAATTTGACAATCCTCCTCATCGAACACAAAATGGATGTGGTTATGAGCGTTTCGGATACCGTCCTTGTAATGCACTATGGTCAAAAGATCGCCGAAGGGACACCAAAAGAAGTGGAGAAAGATCCACGTGTTCGGGAAGCCTATTTAGGAGGACTGTAGTGCTCCGGGTGGAAAATATTCATACCTATTATGGTCCGAGTTATATCCTCCATGGGATCTCACTCAATGTTCAGGAGAAGGAGGTCGTATCATTGCTTGGACGCAATGGGGCCGGGAAGACCACTACTATCCGCAGTATCATGGGGTTAACCCCACCACGAGAAGGGCGGATTATCTTTCATGAAATAGAGATCGCAGGGAGGCCGCCTCACGAAATCTTTAGGCGTGGAATCAAGCTCGTACCCCAGGGGAAACAAATCCTTCCAGCCCTCACGGTCGAAGAGAACCTGAAGCTGGCCATGCTTAAGACAGAAGTTGAGGGCAGCGAAAAAAAGGAGTTGGAGAAGGTTTACGAGAAGTTCCCCATATTAAAGGAGAGGAGAAAACAGCCAGGGGGACACCTGAGCGGAGGGGAAAGACAGATGCTGGCTATTGCGCGAGTTTTGATTGGAAAAACGGGATTGATCCTTCTGGACGAGCCCACAGAAGGTCTTGCCCCATTGATCGTGAAGGAAATCAAGAAAACGATCGAGGAGATTAAGGGGGAAGGCGTTGCCCTCCTCCTTGCGGAACAGAATGTAAAAATGGCCCTGGAGGTAGCAGACCGCCATTACATCATTGACAAAGGCACGGTCAAGTTCGAGGGTACCACGCAGCAGCTCAGAGATAACCAAGGTATCCTGGAAACTTATCTCGGCGTCACAGCCTGACCAGTGATGGATGGTTATAGGGCTTCAGCCAAGTATGAAGGGTCCAAGGGGCGGGACTGAGAAGTCCGGGCAAATGGTGCGAGTTCATTGGATGATCTTTTCCCTTTTGGACGGTTTTGGCTGAATCCAGTTGATGGAGGATCAAAGCAGATGTTGGGTATATCGGGCATGGGTTGCTGGTTGGCTTATATATTCTGCATTCTATCGACGATCCTGTGTGTTATCTATGGAATCGTTATGTGGAATAGGGGGGTCGGGGAAGAGGATGAGGTGGAGATAATAAAATGGATGAAGGAAGAGAGGGAAATCCAGGAACAGTTCTGAGGGACCGCTTTACCAGGCGTGTCCGCACAATGAGGTGAAAAGTGGTTTTGAGCATCGTCTTGGTCATCGTCTATCTCCTCATCCTTGCCTATTTGGGATATAGGGGATGGCGCGTGACCCAGACAACGGCTGACTATATGATCGCCGGAAGAGAGGTGCACCCATATGTAATGGCCATGTCTTACGGGGCGACCTTCATCAGTACATCTGCTATTATTGGATTCGGGGGAGCTGCATCCCTATTCGGAATGGGGATCCTTTGGTTGACCTGGATGAATGTCTTTTTCGGGATATTCGTTGCCTTCGTTCTTTTCGGGAAACGGACACGGCGGTTGGGTCATATCTTGGATGCCCATACCTTTCCGGAACTTCTGGGGAGGCGTTATCAGTCTATCTTTATTCAGGGTTTTTCGGGTATTGTCATCTTCCTGTTCATGCCCATCTATGCGGCGGCGGTATTGATCGGTATATCCCGGTTTATCGAGGTCTACCTCCATGTACCCTACGCAGTGAGCTTACTGGCTTTCTCCCTTATCTTGGCAATGTACGTCATCTTGGGAGGCTTGAAAGGGGTAATGTATACCGATGCCTTCCAGGGGACCATCATGTTGATTACGATGATCATCCTCCTCATTTACACTTACATATTGGCCGGAGGAGTGATATCTGCCCATCAGTCCCTTACGGATATGGCCCATCTCGTCCCCGAAAAATTGGCCAAACTGGGTCATAGGGGTTGGACGGAGATGCCGAGGTTGGGATCCCACGATTGGTGGATTCTCATTTCCACCATCATCTGCGGTGTGGGTATTGGCGTTTTGGCCCAACCGCAACTGGTCGTCCGCTTTATGACGGTAAAGCGAGATCGGGAATTAAACCGGGCCGTCCTGTTTGGGGGTATTTTCATCTTGGCCATGACGGGGACTGCCTTCACCGTTGGCAATCTCACCAACGTCATCTTCTACAAGGCATTCGGAAAGATTTCGCTGGCCATGGCGGGTGGGAATATCGATAAGGTGATTCCCCTGTATATAGGGAAGATCATGCCGGGTTGGTTCGGGACCCTATTCCTTTTAGCGATGCTGGCCGCTTCCATGTCAACCCTGAGCTCCCAATATCACGTGGGAGGGACCTCGCTGGGCCGGGACTTCTTCGAGAAGGGAATCAGAGGCCAAAGGATCGAGCACGGGGAGAGAACGGTCTTTGTCACCCGATTGGGCATTGCCCTGAGCATCCTGCTATGTATCATCTTCTCCCTGATCTTTTCCCCGAGCATGATAGCCGTAGCTACTGCCATCTTCTTCGGCCTCTGTGGGGCTACCTTCCTGCCTTCCTTTCTCTTCGGGCTCTATTGGAAGGGAATGACCAGGGCTGGGGCGATTACCAGCATCTTGGGGGGGTTCATTGTCAGCATGATCTGGATGGGGTTTTTCCACGCCAAAGCGGCTCATGCCCTGAGTATTGCCAAATACCTCTTCGGAAGGTCAACCTTGGCCGGTTTTCCCTGGACGGTGATCGATGCCCAGTTTATCGCCCTGCCCATTTCATTTATCCTTGCCATAGTGGTGAGCCTCTTCTCGGGAAAGCTCCCGGATGAACACATCCAAAGATGCTGGAAATACCATTAGAAGTCGCGACCAGAACCGAGGTTATCCGACTTTCACAAGGAGGATGCACCCGACTAGGTAAAGGGTGTGGCGCTTTACCTTTTTAACTGAAACACGCAGATTCCCCATTCCTCGATCTATATTAGATTTCAAACGCCTATCGATAATTTTGGCACGCCCCTTCGATGATCGATATCATCTTGAAATGTTTACTTTGCCCCTTTCTCCTTCATCTCCCTATCCAGCTTCTTGAC
>JAUWDQ010000244.1 GCA_030608745.1 Pseudomonadota bacterium
TGAATAATCCATCCCTATTGCGATTTCAGAACGTAGTCCAATCCGGCGGCATCATCTTCTTAAATACAAACATGATCGATGCTCGGCCCATTCGTGGTGATATCGAACTTTTCGAGATTCCAGCCAATGACCTCGCAAAGAGGGTAGGTAGTGAAAGGGTTATAAACATGGTTATGCTGGGGTTTTTCATCAAGAAGACAGGCCTCGTTTCACGGGAAGGGGTGGAAAAGGCGTTGAAAGACACATTCTCCCCAAAGGGGAAAGCCTTAGTTGCCTTGAACAGGAAGGCCTTCATGGAAGGCCATGATTACGATTGAGGAGACCGATCTAGAACAGGAGAAAGGGATGGCCGTCAAACAGATTTCCATCAGCTTGGAGAATGTTCCAGGGAAATTTTTGGAAGTGATCGAATATTTAGGGGAAAATGGCATCAGTATTATTGCCCTCAGTGTAGCTGATACTGCGGATATCAGCGCCGTTCGATTTGTGGCCAATGATTACGAAAAAGCGGCCAATGTGTTAAAGAGCCGTGGCTATTCCGTCAAGATAACGGATGTATTGGCCGTAGAAGCCCCGCATCACCCCGGAGGACTCAATGCCGTCCTGAAGCCCCTCAAAGAGGCAAATATTAATATAAATTACCTCTATACCTGCTTGGCGAGATCTGAAAACGCCGTGCTCATTGTGGGAGTGGATAATATGGAAGAGGCCATTCGGGTTCTGAGGAGAAATTGGGTTCGGATGATCGATGAGGAGATATACACGATCTACGGCCAATAGCTTGATTTCATGAGATTTTCCTACGATGGGCTCGCGTAACTATGGAGGCCCGAGAGGATATATGAAACGCCGAAGTAGGTAAACAAAACGGCGATAAAACCGAGAAACGATAAAATTGCCATTCTCCTTCCCCTCCAGTCCCGAGTGATCCTGGCATGGAGAAATGCCGCATAAATGAGCCAGGTAATAAGGGACCAAGTTTCCTTTGGGTCCCAGCTCCAGTAACTCCCCCAAGCATAATGTGCCCAAGCCGCACCGGTGATGATTCCCACCGTCAACATGGGGAATCCAATAACGATCGACCGGTAATTGACTTCATCCAGCGTTTTGGTATTCGGGAGCCATCCAATGCCTCCGGAGATCGCTTCCCATCGATGTTGAATCAAAAAGAGAAAGCTGATCCCGAAAGAGACGGCAAAAGCGGCGTAGCCGAAAAAGCAGGTGATAACGTGGATGGCAAGCCAATTGCTCTGCAATGCCGGCATTAACGGTTTTATCGTTGCATCGCTGCCGGGAAGAATGGATGAGGCGGCTATAGCCATGAAGGCAAACAGGGTAGCGAAGGTCCCGATAATCCTCTGTTTAAAACGAAATTCCAGCAAGAGATATATGAGGACAATGGTCCATGAGAAGAAGATCAGCGATTCATACATGTTCGACAAGGGGACATACCCGTATCCTGTTCTATGGGTTTCGACCCATCGGTAGATGAGGCCGAGGGTGTGGATGAACAACCCCCCCGAAATAAGGGATGTGGCTGCTATCCCAATATACCTTTTTCGGTTGGCGAGGAAAAAGAGGTACACTATAAAGGTACAGAGATAAACGTACATGGAGATGGAGAAGAGGGTAGGGCTTATCAGATCCATTTCCATACTGTTACCCCGGTCGAAACCAGTTCGCTTGAATTTAGTAAATAATATTCATGATCCATAGCCCGTGTCAACCTCTTGGGGGTGGACTTTCCCCAAAATTTTTAGAAGAGTTGAACAGCAAAAGGCAGTAACAGTTGACCCTCAACTTCTCTTCTCCCCAGATTGGGCATTATTCCTGTTTTGGAGGCAAAAAGGATCCGGTAAATCCCATCAGCAATGGCATATTGACGAAAATCCGGTATCTCAAAGAACCTCTTTGCCTTCTCGTATATCCTCTTAAGGAGAATGTTGAGCTTCAGCTTCTTGCCCAACTCCACACTAACAAAATAGAATACAGCTTGCACCAAAACCATCATATTCCTCAAGGTGGTGTAGCTCAATACCCGTATATCTTCTAAATTATAGGCTTGTTTGATAAAACGGTAACTCTCCTCACATTTCCACCGGGTAAGATAGATCTCCAGAATCCTCAGGACACCAAGACGATCCACCTGCAGATTTGTCAACAACATCAGCGGCTTCTCACCATACCCCTTCACCACGACGAGCCATAACCATGCCCTATGAAAAGGTAACCGGACCGCTATACGACCAATGGAAATGGTCTTTTTCTGCTCCTGCCCGTCTCTTCGAATGATCATCTCTCTCCGGTGAGGACAAGAACAAGCCCAGGCTATCTTCAAAGCCTTCTTCCTTGTCCCATCCTTCAGGATGAAATTCCTCTTGCCCACCAGCCTCACCACAAACCTTAGCTTCCTTTTCAGTAACCCCTTCAGCAGAATACCTCGGTCTCCTCCCCGATCAATGGCCCATATCCCCCTGGTGCCCACCCCTGCTATTACCTTATCCATGGCACCCAATATCTGGCTGTTCTCACTGCGAAAATCCCTCGCCTCCTGGGAGTACAACTCCCCATAAAGAGGAATAAGATCCTCCCCCTCCACATCAGCCCCAAGGACCTCTAAAAGCCAGTACCCATTGCTCCTCAGCTCTCCCGTACTACCATCCCTCACCAAGGCTAAATTCTCCATCTTCCTCGCATACGGCTTATCGATATCAGAAATATCCAGGGCAATCACCGTATCTTGCCCCACCCTGGTGGCACCCTCTTTCAAGAGGTTTCCGTTTATCTGGTCCGTGAGATCGTGCTTCCCGATATTCCTCGATAACCTCCCCTCGGTCTTAATCAAAGGGATCTGTTCGTTTAAGCTCCTGGAGATGTTGGAGAGTTTCACATCCTTGCCCGCCTGAATCCCATAGAGCATCTGAACCATGAACTTCTTTGCAGGCTTCTGAAAGCCAGAAGAGATCTTATGGGCAAAGCGGGTCATCTGGGTTTTAATTTTTCCAGCAATTTTGCTATCATTGTCCATGGGTTCCTCCTTGCGGTTTTAAGAGTTTCCTCAAAATTTTCCCTTGAAACTCTTCTACCATAGGAGGAACCTCCATTTCCACTTCTTTATATCAGTTTATCCTTGTTTTTCAATAACTTACCTCACCACCCTCCAAAATTCTGGGGAAAGTCCTCATACTTCCTGCCTTGACTTTCTGGTCGGTCTGTTGTAGGAAAAGGATTGACTTGAAGAAGTAACAGTTATGTCGATTTCGGGATAGGAACGGACCGAAAACAAGGGACGGATATCTCAAAGAGATCATGAATGAAGGAGGAACTCATCATGGATATTGAGCATTTTGCTTTGAATGTGCAAGATCCTTCTCGGGCTGCCAAATGGTACCAAGACAATATGGGGATGCGCATTGTCAAAGGATCGAAAGAGCCGCCTTATACTCACTTCTTGGCAGACAAAGCAGACCATGTCATGCTGGAGATTTACCATAGGCCGCAAGTCTCAATACCAGATTACAACGCAATGGACCCACTCGTTATGCATATTGCATTTTCGGTAGATAATCTAAAGGAGACTCATGAGAAGCTCCTCTCTGCTGGAGCCAGCTCTGAGGGTGCAATAACTTCTACCGAAGATGGAAACGAATTGGCTATGTTGCGTGATCCTTGGGGCGTACCCATCCAGCTTGTACAACGCAAGATAAAATTGATTTAATAAATCGATCCGTTTTCCCCAGAAATACCAGGAGCCTAGTAATCAGTTTTGAACCGCAAAGAAAGCCTGTGGAGTACTCAATCCGCAGGTTAATTGCAACCTGTATTTGGCTGACAGAGTGCCC
>JAUWDQ010000274.1 GCA_030608745.1 Pseudomonadota bacterium
ATCATTGTAATCGAGATACCGAACCATAAGCCCATTCACAAGCGTTGCGTTGAGACAATTGGTTCTCAAACCACTCCCAATGACAGTGCTTTCGCCGGGGCCGTTCAGATCTTCGATCATACTATGGACGATCTTGCTCGCGTCGGCATCGAAGGCGCCGATGCAGCACCCCAGCGCATCTATTAATATCCGCTTCGTCTGATGGATCACATCTACTGGCAAATCTTCGAAATTAAGACCTGTAACATACTTAGCTAGCTGTCTTGCAACAGTCATTTTCTCATCCCTTCAATTTTCGTTATTGGTTTCCAGTAATTACGTCTAGAGACACATCACCGGATGGGGAATCATCCTTGACCGTTCCAACGAACTCCATCCCTATACCAACTACTCACCTTAGGAAACGAAATCCCGTTCGTACGCGTTAAACGAATCATAGTCTATCAGTTCATACAGTTCTTTCCTGGTGAACATTCGATCGACAAGGTCCTTTTGAGTGCCTTTTTCCTTCAGGATTGTTAAATACTCCCAAACCGCCTTGAGCGCCATCCGCAGAGCAGTAACGGGGAATATGACTATCTTGTAACCCATTTCTTCAAACTGATGCGTGCTGAGGTAAGGAGATTTTCCGAATTCGGTCATGTTGGCAAATAGGGGACCTTTTACTGCCTTCGCGTATTCACGAAACTCCTCTTCGCTCTCAAGGGCCTCGGGGAAAATGACATCGGCTCCCGCCTCAAGATATGTTCGTCCCCTTCTCACCCCTTCGTCGAACCCCAGCACCGCACGGGCGTCCACCCGGGCAATGATGACAAAATCAGGATCATTTCTCGCCGCACACCCTGCCCGTATCTTGCCTACCATCTCCTCTGTGCTGACCACTTCCTTTCCCTCCAGGTGTCCGCATCGCTTGGGAGCTACCTGGTCTTCGATATGGATTCCCGCAACACCAGCTTTTTCAAACTCCCAGATAGTTCGCATCACATTAACTGCATTACCGTAGCCGGTATCCGCGTCGCTAATAACTGGAATTGAGGTTACCTCCGCTATGTACCGGGCATTCATGGCCATTTCGGTCAGCGTAATGAGCCCGTTATCGGGCAGGCCCGTAAGGCTGTTTACCGTGCCTCCCCCGGTCATGTACACCGCGTCGAAGCCCACTTTCTCGATCATCCGGGCAGTCAGCGCATCGTATGCCCCTGGCACCACCAAAATCCCATCGCGCGAAAGCAGTTCCCGTAGCCTTCTACTTTTGGTTCCTTCCATTGATTTCCCCCTTTGTTTCCATTTTTCATCCATGACTTTCAAAGAAGTAACTTGGGAAAAGGCTCAACTTGAAAGAGGAATTGCCCCCACAAGTTATCCATTATTCTATCTGGAAATCTCCATGCTTTTGAATATGGTAAAAAAGCCCGCCATCGTTGAGAATACGAACCATGAAAGAGGGTAAAGGCGAAAAAGGAATCTCGGCCCCTCGAGACGTGTTGCGCACAATCCCTCCTTCGAGGTCCACTTCAAGCTCATCCCCTTCCTGGATTTGGTCCGTGTCGCAAATAACCAGAGGCAATCCCACATTAATGGCATTTCGGAAGAAGATACGGGCAAAGGATTTGGCCAATACAGCACCAAGACCGGCCAGCTTTATGATGGTGGGGGCGTGCTCTCGGCTGGATCCTAGGCCAAAGTTCCGCCCGCCCACCACGAAGTCACCCGGCGCAAAAAGAGCAGGAAAATCCTCCCGTGCGCCCTCTAGAACATGCTTAGCCAGCTCGGGCAAATTACCTCTCAGGTGAAAGTACTTACCAGGCTGTACGTGGTCCGTGCTGATCCCGTCACCAAATTTCCATGCTTTTCCCCTAAGAATCATGCTACACCCCTTTCTCATGGATTGTGAAAGGCTAGAAAGGCCTGAGATTGACTTCCTATTACAACACCTTCCGAGGATCGGTAATTTTTCCGTGTAACGCTGTTGCCGCTGCCGTTGCTGGAGATGCCAAGTACACAAAGCTAGAAGGATCTCCCATACGGCCATGAAAATTTCTATTTGTAGTTGATAAACACCGTTCGTTCTCACCCAGGATTCCTAGGTGTATCCCAGCACAAGGGCCGCAACCGGGAGAATCCACAGCAGCACCAGCCTGCACGAGGGCCTTGATTATCCCTTCCTCAAGGCACTCCAAATAGACCCGCCGCGATGCTGGTATAACCACCAACCGAGTACGAGGATGTCGTTTTTTTCCATTCAGTATACTGGCTACAAGGCGAAGATCTCCCGTTCTACCGTTAGTGCAGGAGCCCACGAAGACCTGATCAATGGGAGTACCCTCCACCTCCTCTATGGGTTTGACGTTGTCCACTTGGTGGGGATGAGAAACAACCGGTGTTAGCCGAGCAGCATCAATCTCGAACGTCTTCTTGTACACTGCGTCCGGATCGGGACGAACTTCCCGGTAAGCACTCTCACGGCCGTGAGTCCGAAGAAACTCCCTTGTCTTCTCATCAGATGCCACAATCCCGAACTTCGCCCCAGCCTCCACGGCCATGTTGCAAAGGGTCAGTCGTCCTTCCATGTCCATAGTTTCAATGGTTGAGCCACAAAACTCCATAGCATGATAGGTAGCCCCGTCAGCCGTTATCTGACCAATTATGTATAGGATGAGGTCCTTTGGATAAACACCGCGGGGCATCTCCCCTCCCACCTGGAATTTCAATGTCTCAGGCACCCGCATCCATGTCTTCCCTTGGGCGATCGCAACCCCTAAGTCAGTGGAGCCCATGCCCGTTGCTAAAGCTCCGAACGCCCCCCCCGTACAGGTGTGGGAATCACCTCCCACAACAATCCACCCGGGCTCGATGTAACTTTCCGCTGCCACCTGGTGAAGAATACCATCCCCTACATCATGCACTGTTGCCCCAACTTGTTCTGCAAACTGACGAACTTTTTTGTGCCAGTTGGCCATCTCAATCCGGGGCGCAGGCACGCAATGATCGAACATAAACACGGTCCGCTTCGGGTATTGGGCCCGGTCCATCTTGAACTGCCGCAGCAGGTCAATGGTCAGGGGGGAAGAGGTGTCGGGCATATACATAAAATCAAGGTTCACCACCACATAATCGCCGGCAGATACATC
>JAUWDQ010000104.1 GCA_030608745.1 Pseudomonadota bacterium
GCCTTGTGCCTCAGGTCCTTCGTTCCTCAGGATAAACTCAGGGATCCTTAAGCTTGCCCCGTGGAGTGGCGGCAAGCCTACTCCACAGGGCGAGCGCTCCTGACCAAAAAGTAACGCTTTTCCACTTTTTATTCCCCATTATCCCATCACTCCCTCATTCCCTCACTCTCCACCAAATTACGCTCAGGAAAAATGGAGCCCCCCAGAAAATCACGAAGGTCCAGCAAAAATTGGGTCTTGAACTAAGCCCCTTTTTATGTTACGTAAAAACGTTAAAAAATAAACCCTTACGTAACTCAACGATTTTCTTCATATGTTCTCTTGGGTGGAAGTCGCTTGTTGGAGGAATAGATGGACTACAGAGATACCCTCAATTTGCCAAAGACCGATTTTCCCATGAAGGCCGAGCTGGCCAAAAGGGAACCGGTCATCCTCAAGGAGTGGGAGGGAAAAAAGATTTACGACAAGTTGAGGGAGTCCGCCAAAAATAGGGAGAAATATATCCTCCATGACGGTCCTCCTTACGCCAATGGACATATACATATGGGGACGGCGTTCAATAAGATCTTGAAGGACATCATCGTCAAATCCAAATTCATGGCGGGCTACGACAGCGAGTACGTTCCCGGCTGGGACTGCCATGGCTTACCCGTTGAGCATGAGGTGGATAAAAGCCTGAGTCGGAAAAGATCCGAACTTTCCACCCTTGAGATCAGGCGGCGTTGCCGGGAATATGCCGAGAAATTCGTGGATATCCAGAGGGAGGAGTTCAAGCGCCTAGGGGTTTTCGGGGAATGGGACAATCCTTATCTCACCATGGATTCGAAATATACGGCCTGTATCGTTCGCGAGTTCGGGAAATTTGCCCAAAATGGGAGCCTCTATAGGGGAAAGAAGCCAATCCATTGGTGCACTACCTGCCACACTGCCTTGGCGGAGGCGGAAGTCGAATACGAAATGCACCGTTCACCTTCCATCTATGTGAAGTTTCCCATGATATCAGGTGCGGGGGAGATTCTTCCATCTTTGGAAGACAGGAAGGTATCCGTGTTGATATGGACGACGACGCCGTGGACCATTCCCGCCAATTTGGCCATCGTCTTCCATCCTCTGTTCGAGTATGTAGCAGTGGAGGTGGGCAAAGAGAGCTTCATTTTGGCCAAGGCCCTCTTGGAAGAGGTAATGGAGAGCCTGGGGGTCGAGGAATATCGAGTTTTGGGGACCTTTTCCGGCACCGCGTTAGAGGGGATGAAATGTCGACACCCCTTCCTTGACAGGGAATCGGTATTAATTCTCGGCGATTTCGTGACCCTGGATGTGGGAACGGGATGCGTCCACACCGCTCCCGGCCATGGCCAAGAGGACTATGAGGTTGGTCTGAAGTACGGCCTCGACATCTACTCTCCCTTGGATGACGATGGAAGGTTTACTCCGGACGTTCCCTTTTTCGCCGGTCAATTCGTCTTCGACGCCAATACGGCTGTCAATAGGAAATTGGCTGAGGTGGGATGCCTCCTTAAGGAGGAGGAGATGGAACATTCCTATCCCCATTGCTGGCGGTGCAAGAATCCCGTCATCTTCAGATCCACCGAACAGTGGTTCATCTCCATGGAGGCCAAGGGGCTCAGGGAGAAGGCTCTTTCGTCCATTGGTCAGGTGATGTGGATACCCCATTGGGGGAGGGATAGGATTTATGGCATGGTGGAGAATCGGCCCGATTGGTGTATCTCCCGCCAGCGGTCGTGGGGGGTTCCCATTGCGGTTTTCTACTGTCGGGCTTGCGGCCATGTATTGGTCAATGAGAAGATTATAGAGTTCGTGGCCGATTTATTCGAGAGGGAAGGGTCGGATGTCTGGTTTCGAAAGGAGGCAGAAGCGCTTCTGCCTCCTGATACCCGATGCCCCAAATGTGGCCGAAGTAAATTCCGAAAGGAATCCGACATCATCGATGTATGGTTCGACTCCGGGGTGAGTTGGGCCGCTGTATTGGAGAAACGGGATTACCTGAAATATCCGGCCGACCTCTATCTCGAGGGGAGCGACCAGCATCGGGGGTGGTTCCATAGCGCCTTACTAACCTCGATTGGAACCCGGGGACGTGCCCCCTATGCGACTGTGTTAACGCATGGTTTCGTCGTGGATGGGGAAGGGAGGAAGATGTCCAAATCCGCAGGAAACGTCATCCTTCCAGAAGAAGTCATTCGGGATTACGGAGCGGAGATATTGCGACTTTGGGTGGCCGCGGAAGATTATCGAGATGATATCAAGCTCTCGGAGGAGATCCTCCGCAGACTCAGCGAAGCGTATAGGAGGGTGAGAAATACATGCCGATTTATCCTGGGAAACATCTATGATTACGATCCTGAGAAGGAAACGGTTCCCTACGAGGATTTAATGGAGCTCGACCGATGGGCGCTTCATCGGCTCCAAAACCTGGTTTCCCGGGCATTGAATGCATATGAGCGGTTCGAGTTCCATATCATCTACCATAGCATCAATAATTTTTGTGCCGTGGACATGAGCGCCCTCTATTTAGATATCTTGAAAGATCGGCTCTACGTCTCGCCAGATAGGTCCATCGAAAGGAAGTCCGCCCAAACAACCCTTTACGAGATCTTGATGACCCTGGTCAAATTGATGGCCCCCATCCTTTCCTTCACCGCCGAGGAGGTATGGGGATACCTTCGGGAGGATAAAGGGGAGAGCCCTCATTTGCAGCTGTTCCCCCCCATTAAGGATGAATTCATAGATGAGGAGCTGGCCCGGAGATGGGAGATGATTTGGCAGGTGCGGGAGGAGGTTTCAAAGGCCCTGGAGGGGGCCAGAAGAGAGAAGCTCATCGGCCTCTCCCTGGATGCTCAGGTCTCCGTTGCCCTACCGAAGGGGTTATATAAATTGCTATCCCAATACGAGGATCAGCTCAGGGAAATCTTTATCGTCTCCCGGGTCACCCTTTCTACCGGTGCGGATGTCAAGGAGGTGAAGGTGGAGGTGAAAAAAGCGGAGGGGGAAAAGTGTGGACGTTGCTGGGTTTATGATACATCGGTGGGGCGGAACGCCAGGCATCCGACCATCTGCTTGCGATGTGTCGAAATGATAGGAGGGGAATAGCCCATCATGAGGAAGAAATACCTTATTTTGGTCGTGGTATTTTGCGGGGTCTTTTTTTTCGATCAGATTACCAAGTCCTATGTGCATCGAACCCTTTATGAATTTCAATCGGTGGAAATCATAAAGGATTTTTTTCATATCACCTATGTGAGGAACACCGGGGCCGCCTTCGGCCTTTTGGCCGGACCGGCCCATCCCTTACGAACTACCTTTTTCGTTGTCATTTCCGGGGTGGCCATAGGGGTGATCCTCCTCATTTATCGGAAGATCGAGGACGGTGATACCCTTCATGCCCTGGCCTTCTCCTTTCTCCTCGGCGGCGCTGTGGGGAATTTGGTGGATAGGGTTTGGATGGGCCAAGTCATCGATTTCTTGGATTTTCATTGGTATGATCATCATTGGCCGGCCTTCAATTTTGCCGATTCGGCCATTTGTGGAGGAATCGGGCTAATCCTCCTCAATATGCTAATGGGGCCAAGAAGAACCTCCCCCAGGGGAAGAGCGAGGGATCGGGGATAATTTCCAGGGGGCAATCACATTGCTTCTTATTTTTATCGGATAGGCCTCTTTTCCCTCCATACTTATGGGGTTTTGGCAGCCATGGTTTTTTGCGCTTGATGCTGATATGGAAACCCACGGAGTTGGCGTGGGCGGTGACCTTTACAGATACCAGAAGCCTCGCCCCATTGGACGTTTCCTTGCGTCCCACACAACTCCGTATAGTACTGAATGGTTTGCTACCTTTTTCGTCTTCATAGGCGTCAGAAGGGCCAAACATTGCAAAGGGGGATCTTCCGAGTTTACCTTTGCATCTATTCGGTGATCCTTTTCTCTATAGAGATTGTGAGGGGTAATCACCGGAGAATATTCTTTGGCGGGCTTCCCTCTCCATTCCAAGTGATCGGCATGGGTTTCTTCCTCCCCTCTATTTTTATGGTATCTTCCCTATGAAGGAGAGCCACATCATCATGTGGTGGGAATAGATCAACAAGGAGGTAAGGATGGCGGTACTTGAGATTATGACCTATCCCAATGCCACCTTGACACGGAGAGCCGAGGAAGTTGAGAAGGTGGACGGGAAAATAAGGAAATTAATCTCAGATATGGTAGACACGATGTACGCCAACGAAGGGGTCGGATTGGCGGCCCCTCAGGTGGGAGTTTCGAAGCGGGTGATCGTCGTGGATGTCCGCCCTTACGATCCATCCACCTCCCTGATCTGCATGGTCAATCCCGAGGTTGTTTCCGAGGGGGGGGAGGTCCTCCACGAAGAGGGATGTCTGAGCGTGCCCGAATGCGTTGAGGGTATTAAGCGGAGGGAATGGATCAAGATCAGGGGGTTGGATGAGAGGGGAAGGGAGATTGAGGTAGAGGGAGAGGGGATGCTTGCCATCGTCCTTCAACACGAGATCGATCACGTCAACGGAAGGGTGATCCTCGATCGGATGAGCCGAATCAAGAGGGATCTGCACAAAAAACGCCTACAAAAGGCAAAGATGAAGGCGGGATGACATAATGAGGGTGATCTTTATGGGAACCCCCTCCTTCGCTGTACCCATCCTGCGGGGTGTTCACGAGAGCAACCACGAGATAGTCGGCGTGGTCACCCAGCCAGATAGACCCAAGGGGAGGGGAAGGAGGTTGGGAATTTCCCCGGTTAAAGAGCTGACAATGGGGCTTCATCTTCCCGTCATGCAGCCCGAAACAACGAGGGATGAAGGCTTCATTGCGGAGGTGAAGCGGATGTGTCCAGATCTGATCGTGGTAGCGGCCTATGGTCGAATGCTGACCGGGGATTTATTGGGTATCCCTCCCCTCGGATGCATCAACGTCCACGCATCACTGCTGCCCAAATATCGAGGGGCCGCCCCTATCCAATGGGCCATTGTCAAGGGAGAGAGGAGGACGGGGGTCACGATCATTAAGATGGATGAGGGAATGGATACGGGGGATATCCTCTTGGCCCAAGAGGTGGAAATAGGGGACAATGATACTGGCCAGAGCCTCCATGATACATTAGCCCAGGTGGGGGCAAACCTCATCATTAAAGCTATGGACCAATTGAATAGGGGAACCCTCCGCCCAATTCCCCAGGATCACCGGGAGGCCACCTACGCCCCTCCCTTAAAGAAGGAGGATGGATTGATCGACTGGAGTCAAGATGCCCGTGATGTCTTCAACCGGATCAGGGGCTTCAACCCGTGGCCTGGGGCCTTTACCTATCTTGAGGGGTTGAGGCTTAGAATTTTCAGAGGTAAAATCATCACTGGGGAGGTTAGGGAGAGGACGGGAAAGGTCGTCCTGTCCGGACCGGAAGGGATTAAGGTGGCCACGGGAAAGGGCTATTTACTGATCAAGGAGGTCCAGCTGGAAGGCAGAAAGAAGATGTCTATCCGTGAATTCCTCATCGGCAATGAAATTCCGCCGGGTACGCAGATGGGGTGAGGATCTATGGGGGAAAGGGGGCTTAGAAAGGTGAGAAGACCACAGGGGGGGCTTTTCCTTCAGTTGCTGGTTTTGACCTGTCTCATCTTGCTGGTGGTGAGCTTCGTACTATGGTATATCCCCTACCTCGGTTTGAGCAACATCCATCCAAAGTTGCCATTGCTCCTAGCCATCATGTTAGGGATAGCCATGCTCCTCATCTTCATCGGAGCAGGTAGTCTAATCATTACCACTTATCGGGGAAGGGATTTCTTCCTCTCAAGGAAGTTGAGGGGGATCGTCATCGAAGTTCTCTTCCCCCTCATGGTCTTTTGGGGTCGTGTCATGGGGATTTCCAAGGAGAAGATTCAGCGGTCCTTCATCGAGATCAATAACCAATTGGTCCTATCCAATACCCATAAGACCAAGCCCACGAGTCTGCTCCTCTTGTTGCCCCAATGTATCCAAGATTTCGATTGTGACATCAAGATCACGGGTGACATACAGAACTGCAGGAGGTGCGGCAATTGCGAAATCAAGGACCTCGTCGAGATTTCCGACACGTATAACGTAAAAATCGCCGTGGCCACAGGGGGGACGCTGGCCCGGAGAATTATCGTCAAAATTAGGCCAGAAGCCATTGTGGCCGTGGCCTGCGAACTAGATCTGACCAGTGGGATCCAAGACACCTACCCCATCCCGGTCATCGGCGTCCTCAATCAGCGTCCTAACGGCCCCTGCTACAATACCATGGTTGATATCGCCGAGGTAAAGGAGGCTTTGCTGAGCTTCATGGAGAGGTGAGTTGAAAATACTTTCTGGAATGACTATTTTCATTTTTAAATTGGACCCATTGAGGACAGGCGAGATTATCCGATAGGAGGAAGGTTGTAATGAACCAGTTCAAGACGTATTTTTTCCTGGCGCTCTTGACCGCTCTTTTCATTCTGGTGGGATGGACGTTAGGGGGGAAAACCGGGGCTACGTATGCCCTGATCCTCGCGGCCATGTTCAACCTCATTACCTATTGGTTGAGCGACAAGATCATCCTGAAGATGTACAGGGCGCGCAAGGTGGCTCCAGGGGAATCCCCGGAACTATATGAAATCGTTGGAGAATTGACCAACACGGCGAATCTTCCCATGCCTAAGATCTACATGATTCAGAGCGAATCCCCCAACGCCTTCGCCACGGGGAGGAATCCACAAAATGCCGCAGTGGCGGTAACCACGGGGATCATGGGGCTGCTCTCAAGGGAAGAGTTAAAGGGGGTAATTGGCCATGAGCTCTCCCATATCAAGTATAGGGATATCCTCATCGGCACCGTCGCCGCCACCATAGCAGGGGCTTTCCTCTGTCGAGATCCCCATTATTTGGCCAATGCCCTGAGGAAGTTGGAAACCGGCGCGAAAAGGATCCCCCTGGAGGCAAATCCATCCACGGCACACCTGTTTATCGTGAACCCCCTGAGGGGCAGGGGGATAATGAACCTGTTCAGCACTCACCCGCCCATCCAGGAGAGGATCAAAAAGCTGGAAGAGATGACCTTATAAGGCCTTTTAACATCTTTCTTTTCCCGGATTCCCCTTGGAAAAGAGGAAAATAAAAAACCCACGCCGCATTGCCCTGGACGTCTTGGTAGAGGTCGAGGGGAAATCCCTTCCCCTCGACCTCCTCATCGAGAGGAAGTTTGAGAGGCATCAGGGGCTTAAGGTGGTGGATTACGCCTTTATTACGGAAGTGGTTTACGGAACGCTGCGTTGGAGGGGACGGATAGATTGGATCATCGGGCTTATTTCCAGAGTTAGGCCCGAGAGGATGGAGAGGTTCATCCTAAACCTCCTTCGATTGGGGTCATATCAAATCCTCTTTATGGACAGGGTACCCGTCTCAGCGGCGGTAAATGAATCGGTTGAGATGGCAAAAGCGCTGGGAAGGGAAGGGGCCACGGGATTTATCAACGCCGTCTTGAGGAAGATCTCCGATCGAAGGCTTGATATGAAGATACCCCAAGGGAAAGATCCTTCTTCCATTTCGGTACGCCATTCCCATCCTTTGTGGTTAGTGGAGAGGTGGTCACAAGAGCTGGGAATTGATGAAACCATCGAGCTCTGTAAGGCAAACAATCGGATCCCACCCCTGAGCCTCCGAACCAACACCATGAAGACGAGCCGAGCAAAACTCCTTGCCGAAATGAGAAGGGAAGTTCCCCAGGCCATTCCGAGTCCCTTTTCCCCTGAGGGGGTTCTCATCGATCCGCCCGTGCCGTTGTCCCGGATCCCCCGTTTTCGGGAGGGATGGTTTCAGGTTCAGGACGAATCCTCACAATTGGTAGGGCACATCATGGATCCCAAGCCGGGGGAACGGGTGTTGGACGCCTGTGCCGCCCCCGGGGGAAAGACAACCCATCTAGCCCAACTCATGGGGAACAGGGGGAGAATCTATGCAGCAGATATCAGCACTCGTCGCCTCCCCCTTCTCAAGGAGAATTGCCATCGACTGGGGATTGGGATCGTAACGGTCCTGAGGAATGACCTCACAAAACCCGTGGTATTCGGGGGCGAGGGGGGATTCGACCGGATCCTGGTCGACCCCCCCTGTTCCGGGCTGGGGACCCTTTGGCGCAACCCGGATATCAAGTGGAAGAGGAAGGAAGAAGAGCTCTCGACATTCAGGGAAATTCAGAGGGCCATTTTGCACCAATTGGCCCCATCCGTGAGAAGGGGGGGGAGCCTGGTCTATGGGACGTGCACGCTGACGCGGGAGGAGAATGAGGAGGTGGTGGCGGAGTTTATCGCGGAGCATCAGGGGTTTGAGGTGGAGAATCTCCGCCGCATCCTGCCCCAAGGTTTGAAGCCCCTGACGGGAGGGGATGGCTTTTTCCGCTCCTTCACCCACCGTCATGGCATGGATGGATTTTTCGCCGCCAGGCTAAAGAAGGTATCAGATTAACCTCCGTTCGCCCTTGGGAATCTATCCACCTTTCAAGGACTTAATCAGATAATGAATATTGACCGTATCGATCCCCTTGCTTTTCAGAAAATCTTTTATCTTGCTCTCGCGAATTTCGGGTTGATGGGCGTATCTTTGATAGTCCATGGGAAACGATTTATAGAGCCACCTGAGGAAGTTGGCCTTCAAACCATCCAATTCGAAGGGTTTCGATTCCGAACCCTGAAGGCCGGATTCGTCGAGGGCCTCCTTCGGCTTCGCTTGTTCACCTTTTAGGGTGATCCCGTGGAGAAATTGATCAAGTCGGATCAGACATTGATGGGAAATCGTTTCGAAACAAATCCCGACATCGTACTTCCGATTCGATGATGGGGCTGACCGGACTACCCTTCCCAATGGTTTGACGGCCTCATTTTCGATGAGGATAATGAGGTCTAACCTTTCATCAACAGGGATGGGGACATCGGTTTGGATTTTAACCCCTCCCAGGCTCAAGTCAACGGTTCGAAAGGTCCCCTTTGTCA
>JAUWDQ010000100.1 GCA_030608745.1 Pseudomonadota bacterium
GTTCCCCACCAGCCAGAATTCTCGAATTCGGATCACGTCCGAGAGTGAGTTTAAATTCTGTCCTCCATGGGCCAAAACAAGCAGGTGGGCCAACTACGTATAGCAAATTCACTTTATTTTCTATCTTTAATCTCTCATAAACAGTTAATACCACTGCCGTTTTGCCACTACCAGGAACTGAAAAATTTGCACCATTTTCGACTAAATATAGATGAAAGGCAGCCTTTAATTGATGCTCCTTAAGCGACCTCCTGATATTTTTCTTGACAAAGGTAAAATGTTTTGTATTATTGGTAGAACAATATAGGGTTTAGGGAAGAAAAGTTTAAAAATGATGGACAGAATAAATAATTTCAAAAACTTTTTTAGCTTTTATTATTTTTGGCCACCATTCTGCCCATCGCTTAGGAGGACAGGAGTGTAAGAGGAGCTAAATAGAATCAACTAAGCCATGGGTAGAATGAGATGCTCCCCATGGCTTTTTTATTTTTTCGGGCCATGGGGGCAAAGCTCACCATGGCCCTTCTTTTTGGAGGGGAGCGAGAAATGGTTATTGTGATAAAAAAAAATGCCACGGAGTCTCAAATAGAGGATGTCATCAAATGGGTTGAGTCCGTAGGCTACAGGGCACACCCCAGCCGCGGCGTGGAACGAACCATCATCGGTGTCGTGGGAGACGACCGAGGCAAGGCTCAATTAAAGTCTGCCGGGTACCTACCGGGAGTGGAAAAGATCGTGCCCATCCTGAAGCCTTATAAACTGGCCAGCCGGGAGGCCAAGGAGGGGAACACGATCGTCCGGATCGACGATCTGGAAATCGGTGGGCCCGAATTTATCGTCATGGCCGGTCCCTGCTCCGTTGAAAATGAAGAACAACTGATGGAAAGCGCCTATATTGCCAAAAAGGGAGGAGCCCACATCCTCAGAGGCGGGGCCTTCAAGCCCAGAACATCGCCCTACAGCTTTCAAGGCTTAGAAGAGGAAGGTTTGAAACTCTTGAAAAAGGCCCGTGAAAAAACGGGCATGCCCGTTGTCACCGAGGTCCTGAATACAACGGATGTGGACTTAGTGGAAGAGTACGGCGATATCCTCCAAATCGGTGCACGGAATATCCAGAACTTCGCCCTTCTGAAAAAGGTGGGGCATTCGCGGAAACCGGTCCTCTTAAAACGGGGAATGATGACGACGATAGAAGAACTCCTCATGTCGGCGGAATACATCATCTCTTCCGGTAACGATAAGGTCATTCTGTGTGAGAGGGGAATTCGCACTTTTGAAACGGCAACGCGGAACACACTGGATATCAGTGCCGTACCGGTTCTCAAGGAATTAACCCATCTGCCCATCACCGTTGATCCCAGCCACGCCGCCGGCCATTGGAAATATGTCATTCCTCTGGCCAGATGCGCCGTGGCGGTTGGTGCAGACGGGCTCCTCATTGAAGTCCACCCAGAACCGGAAAAGGCCTTTTCCGACGGCATACAATCGCTCAAACCGGAAAAGTTTTACCAACTCATGGAGGAAGTGAGAATCCTCGAAAAGATCACGAGACAAGAGATGGGGGTGCTCCAATGAACAAGATTAAGGTGAACCTCGACAAAAAAACATCAGCCTCCTATGAGATTTACATAGGGGAGAACATAGTGGATCGCATGGGCTTGATCATGGCGAAGAATAACTGGGCCTCCCGCTATGTTATGATAACGGATTCCAACCTTTCTACCTCACATGGAGAAAAGGTTCAGGCGACCCTCAGGGAAATGGAACTGAAGGTCGACTTGATAGACTTCCCAGCGGGGGAGGCCTCAAAGAATTTCCAAACCAATCTCCGCATTGTCGACAGGATTATCGACCTAGGCGCCGACAGGACATCGGCCCTGATCGCATTAGGTGGTGGCGTCGTGGGTGATATCACCGGTTTCATCGCCTCCATCTACATGAGAGGCATTCCCTATATTCAGGTACCCACGACCCTCCTGGCCCAGGTGGATAGCAGCATCGGGGGAAAAACAGGGATAGACCTCCCCGAAGGAAAAAACATCTTGGGGACCTTCTACCAGCCCAAAGGGGTCTTCATCGACCTGGCGTTTCTGAAAACCCTGACGCCCCGGGAATTTAGATCCGGTTTAGCTGAAATTGTCAAATACGGCATCATCGATGACCCTGAACTGTTAAGTTCTCTTGAAGTTGAGGCAGAAGCCATCAGGAACCGGGATATGAGCCTCCTCGAAAAGATCATTGCGAGGTCATGTCGCATCAAAAAAGGAATCGTTGAAATCGATGAAATGGATAAGGGGATCCGCCGTATTCTCAATTTTGGCCATACAATCGGGCACGCCATTGAAGCAGAATCCCGTTACTCCGTCTCTCACGGAGACGCCGTATCGATCGGCATGGTAGCGTCGACCCTCATATCGGAGAGATTAAAATACCTTCCCTCCGAAGACCGGGAAAGGATCATATCCCTCATCAGGGCGATCGGTCTCCCCGACCGTATCCCCAAAACCCTAAGCCCAACTGGGATACTATCCCGGATCAAAAGGGATAAGAAAAAAGAGGGAGATACCATTCACTTTGTCCTGCTTAAGAAAATAGGAATTCCCTTCGTCAATGGCAGCGTGTCGGAAGGGCTGATTGGGGAAATAATCGAGGCATTAAAGAAATGAAGAAAACGTCATTAGAAACGCTGAGAGAGGAATTAAGAAAGAAGGACCGGGAGATCGCCAAGCTCCTCAATGAACGGGCAAAGTTATCTATCGAGGTCGGCAAGGTAAAGGATTTCAATGGATGGGAGGTCTATGACCCCTCACAGGAAAGCAAGGTTTATGATCACCTGAGAGAAATCAACAAAGGCCCTCTGTCGTATAGCGCCTTGAAAAATATCTTCAGGGAGATTGTCTCTTCCTCCCGTGCCCTCCAGGCACCGACAACCGTCGCTTATCTGGGACCGGAGGCTTCATTTAGCTACCTGGCTGCCCAATCTCACTTCGGCACAAGCGCCCAATACTCCCCACAAACAAAGATCTCTGAGGTCTTTGATGAAGTGGAAAGGGGAAGGGTCCCCTGGGGAGTGGTCCCTGGAGAAAACTCCGTGGAAGGATTCGTCAAGGCAACCCTGGACAGGTTGATATCAACCCCCTTGAATATCCGGGCGGAGATTTTTCTGAGGATCTCTCATTGTTTGATCTCTACCTGCGAAAGGATGGAGGAGATAAAGCGGGTCTATTCTCATCCCCAGGCCCTTGCCCAGTGCCAGGGCTGGTTGAGGAAAAACCTACCTCATTGTCCCGTCTTTGGACTAGACAGTACAACACTCGCCGCCAGGAAGGTTCTGGAGGATAGGGAGGGCGCTGCCATCGGAAGCCTCCTCGCCGCAGCCACTTTTGGGCTCAAGATCATTGCCGAGGGAATCGAGGATAATCTCTCGAACACGACACGATTTTTCGTTATCGGAAAGGGTAAAAGTATGCCGACGGGGAGAGATAAGACCTCAGTGCTCTTTGGAACACCCCATGTATCGGGTGCCCTTCATCACGCCTTGGAACCTTTTGCCAGAGAGCATCTCAATCTAACGCGGATCGAATCTTACCCCATGAAGGATAGGATGTGGGAGTATCTATTCTTCGTAGATTTTGCAGGTCATAGAGAAGAAGAAAAGGCAAAAAAGTGCCTCGCAGATATGGAGAAGGTGACCAGCTTCATGAAGGTTCTGGGTTCGTATCCCAGGGGAGATGAGCCGTGATGATCTGCATTCCCATTACTGCCAGAACCCACAAGGCCGCGTTGATGCAAATGGAAAGAAGTTCCCCTCTGGCCGATATCCTGGAGCTGAGAATCGATCAGATCAACAACACCAATCTGGAAAAATTGATGAGCGGGAAACGGGGGAAAATTCTGGTCACCAATAGGCGGAGAGACGCGGGAGGTGGATTTTCCGGTACCGAGCGCGAAAGGGTGGAACTCCTTAAGGAAGCCGTTGAGCTTGGCGCTGACTATGTGGACATCGAGGTCCGGACAGAAGAGGCACTGATCGAAGAACTCTCAACAAAGATAGGGAATCACCATGGCCGCACGAAATGGATCATCTCTCATCACGATTTCAGCGGAACCCCCTCTGAGCGGGCGTTAAGAAGGAAATTAGACGAATGTAACGGGACAGGGGCCGATATCGTTAAGATCGTCACTTACGCCAATACGGTGGAGGATAATCTGAGGGTTCTCGGACTCATTCCCCATGCACGGAGAAAGGGTGGGGAAATCATTGCCTTTTGCATGGGGGAATTGGGACGAATCAGCAGGATCATGGCACCCCTTTTAGGCTCTTATTTTAGCTATGCTTCCTTGGAGAGAGGGGCGGAATCGGCACCGGGTCAATTGACCATAGAAGAGATTAAAGGGGTATTCAAGATATTGAATGGATTCGGCGCAAACAAACTCTGAATTCATAGCGCTGAAAGGAGGGCAAATATCAATATGGCACGAAATTCTTCAAAAATCTATGCCGTGTTTGGCAACCCGGTTGGACACAGCCTCTCTCCGATCATGCATAACGCCGCGTTCAAAAGGATGAAGATCGATGCCCACTATGTCCCCTTTTGCGTAAAAAGCGTGGAGGATGCGGTCCGGGGGATCAGGGGATTGGATATTCGGGGAGTGAGTGTCACCATTCCCTTTAAAACCACTGTGATGCCCTATCTGGATGAGGTAGATGAAAGTTCCCTCAGGATAGGGGCCGTCAATACGATTTTGAACGATGGCAATGGCAGGCTGAAGGGGTTCAATACCGACTGGATCGGGCTTAACCGTGACCTGGAAGAATCCCTGGAGATTAGAGGCAAAACCTTCGCCATCCTTGGGGCTGGCGGGGCAGCAAGGGCCGCCGTGTTCGGCATTCTGAAAGAAGGGGGCATCCCCGTCATTTTTAACCGGACTACCGAAACAGGCGAGGAGGTGGCCCGTGAATTCGGCTGCCCATTCTATTCTCTTTCAGAAATCGAGAAGATCAAGGCGGACTGCCTGATCAATACCACATCCGTCGGGATGGCACCAGATATTGAAAAATCGCCCCTTATGAAAGAGAGCCTTATCAATTTCAGGTGGGTCGTGGATATCATCTATAACCCCCTTAAGACAAAACTCTTGAGGGAAGCCGAAGAGGCTGGATGCACTGTCCTGGACGGTGTCGGAATGTTTGTCCACCAGGGGGCCGAGCAGACGAAAATATGGATGGAAATGGAACCCCCCAGGGCGCTGATGAGAGGGGTTGTCCTGGAATCGCTGAAAGAACATGATGGAAATTAAACCGATCAAACACCTAAATGCCACGGTGAAAGTGCCCGGCTCGAAGAGTTATACACAGAGGGCATTGATCATAGGTGCCCTGGCAAAAGGGAAATCTTTTCTGCGAAACGCCCTGCTATCCGAGGATACAGAATGCTTGATCGAGGCCCTTGGGTCTCTCGGCTCTGAGATCTCGAACAAGGATGAGGACATAATCATCAACGGGACCAGCGGCAATATCACGAACCCAGGCAGGCAAGTCTATCTGGGAAATAATGGGACCGCCATGAGATTTCTCACGGGTCTGGTATCTCTGGGAAAGGGCGTGTTTACCTTGGCAGGTGACCCTCGACTCTGTGAAAGGCCGATAAAACCCCTTCTGGATGCCTTGAAAATTCTGGGAGTGGATGCCCGAAGTAAGAATGGACGGGATTCTCCCCCCGTGGTCGTTCATGCCAAGGGCCTTCGGGGGGGCAGAGTCACCCTGGCGGATATTGACAGCAGCCAGTACGTCTCTTCCCTTCTGATCTGCGCCCCCTTTGGTGAGAAAGATACCGTAATAGAGCTTCAGGGCCATATCCCATCTCTGCCCTACATTGATATGACTATGGAAGTGATGAAGGAGTTCGGGGTGGAGGTGATAAGTAAACCTCCGAATCGCTATTCCGTGAAGAGCGCCCAGCGGTATGAGGGAAGGAGATACCGGATTGAAGGGGATGTCTCCAGTGCCTCCTATTTCTTCCTGGCTGCGGCCCTGTGTAGGGGAAGGGTTCGCGTCCACAATATCAATCCCCAGACCCTGCAGGGAGACATCGGGCTCCTTCCGATCATGGAAAGGCTCGGTTGTACCGTCATGAGGGGAGATCATTGGGTCGAGGTTGTGGGAGGTGAGTTGACCCCTGGTGAGACCATCATTGAACTGGGTGATATGCCCGATATGGTCCCTACCCTTTCGGTATTGGCCGCTGTTCGGCCCGGTCGGACCATCATCAAGAACGTATCCCATCTCAGAATGAAGGAGAGCAATCGATTGGAGGCACTGGCCACCGAACTGAGAAAAACGGGGGTGAAAGCAGAAGAAAGGGATGACGGCCTCGTGATCGATGGAAATAGGCCCCAGGGAGCTGAGATAGAAACGTATGATGATCACCGGATCGCCATGAGCTTCGCAATACTGGGTCTTGTGATACCCGGTATAAAAATAAGGGACGGAAACTGCGTCAATAAATCCTTCCCGCGCTTTTGGGAGGAACTGAGAAAACTGGGGTAAACCATGAACATTATCTTGATTGGATACCGGTGTACGGGAAAAACATCCGTGGGAAAAAAGATATCGGAAAGGTTGCTAATTCCTTTCTACGATACGGACGAGCTCATAAAGAAGCATACCGGTAAAACGGTCAAAGAAATCGTCGACAAAGGGGGTTGGGATTTGTTCCGTAGAGAAGAGAAGGCGGTCATCATAGCACTTTCCTCTTTGGTTGAGACCGTGATTGCTGTGGGAGGCGGTGCGGTCATGGATGCCGAAAACAAGGAAGCCCTGAGAAGAAATGGGCTTTTCCTCTGGCTCACCGCCGATGTGCGTACGATCATCGAAAGGATGAGAAATGACAGAACGGGAGAGGAACGAATGCCACCCCTCGCCAGCGATTGTGCGGAAAGGGAAACCTCGGGGATTCTCAAGCAAAGGATACCAATCTACCAGGGGTTAGCCGATTTCACGATCGATACTTCGGAAAGGGACATCGACACGTGCGCAGACGAGTTCTGCAACCTTTTTATCCGTCGAATTCTACCTTACGACTGGAAAAGTGCTCAAATAATCTAAACATCCTGTCCAACCTCTCGCGGTGCACGAAACAAGGGAATAGATATGTCAGGTAACTCAATAGGAGTCCTCTTTAGGGTCACCACCTGGGGGGAATCTCATGGCAAGGCTATGGGTGTGGTGGTGGATGGATGTCCCCCCAACATCCCTTTGACGGAGTCGGATATACAAAAAGACCTGAAGAGGAGAAAACCGGGGCAGCTCCTGTCAGCCTCACCCAGGAGGGAGGAAGACCTGGTAGAAATCCTTTCCGGCACCTTTGAAGGTAGGACCACTGGAACTCCCATCTCCCTGATCGTCAGAAACAGGGACATCGACAGTTCGGCCTATGAACAACTCAGGGATATCTTCAGGCCAGGGCACGGTGATCTCACCTATTACAAGAAATATGGCATCCGGGACCACCGAGGTGGCGGTCGCGCCTCCGCTCGGGAAACCGAGGGACGTGTGGCTGCCGGAACCATCGCAAAAAAAGTGATCTCCCGCGAAGGGATCGAGGTCATCGCCTACACCAAGGAATTAGGTGGTATCGCCGCAGAACGGATTTCCTTTGCGGATATTCACCGGAACAGCCTCCAGTGTCCCGATCTGGAAGCAGCCCAAGCAATGGCGGAAAAATTAGAAGAGGCGAGCAAGAACGGGGATTCCCTCGGGGGGATCGTGGAGATTCTGGTCAAGGGTTGCCCGGCGGGTCTTGGGGAACCTGTTTTCGGTAAAATCGACGCCGATCTCGCCAAGGCCCTCATGAGTATCGGAGCAGTTAAAGGCGTGGAGATTGGCGCCGGGTTTGGGGTCGCTAGAATGACCGGCTTCGAATGCAATGATCCCATCACACCGGAGGGATTTTCAACAAATCATGCCGGTGGGATCCTGGCGGGTATCACCAACGGCGACGAAATCGTCATCAGGGTGGCCTGCAAACCCATTCCATCCATCGAAAAAGCTCAAAAGACCATCGATGTTAACGGAAAGCCGGTGGAGGTATCCATTAAGGGAAGACACGATGTATCCGTCATACCCCGTATTATCCCCGTCTGCGAGGCCATGGTCAGTATGGTCCTGGCAGATCATTTACTAAGACAGAGGGCTAATCTGGTAGGTCAGGGGGGCTTGTGAGATGAAGGGCATTGAAATCGGGATCATCGGTGGCACCCGCGGGATGGG
This sequence comes from Pseudomonadota bacterium, assembly GCA_030608745.1. Lineage (GTDB taxonomy): Bacteria > Desulfobacterota > BSN033 > WVXP01. Next base: position 8,273 of record JAUWDQ010000100.1, read on the forward strand.
CAGGTGGTTTGCGGGTTTCTTTAAGAAGGAGGGATATACCGTTCTTGTATCAGGAAGAAAAACGGGCCTGGATATCCCCACAATGGGTAAGAAATGTCAGGTGGTTATCGTGAGCGTCCCGATCAGCATAACCCGTGAAGTCATTGAGCAGGTTGGACCACACATGAAAAAGGAGTCACTCTTGATGGATCTTACCTCCCTGAAAGGAGAACCGGTCAAATCCATGCTTAAGTCCTCCATCTCAGAGGTCATTGGCCTCCACCCCCTCTTTGGAATGGCTGTTGATTCCATGGCCGGACATAACATTGTCCTCTGTCCCGTGAGGGCGGGAAAGTGGCTCGATTGGCTGAGGGATATCCTCGTAAAAAATGGCGCCAATATAATAGAAACGACCCTCGAGAGGCATGATGAGCTGATGGCCCTTGTGCAGGGATTGAATCACCTGAACTCCATAACCATGGGGATGATTTTGAGGGAATCGGGCGTGGATCTCACCGAGTTAAAAAGGTTTGCCACGCCCATGTTTAACACGAAACTTGCCATAATCGAAGAAATCTTCACAAATAATCCAAGGCTCTATGCCGAGATCATCACCTTGAACCCAAACATGCACAAAATCCTGGACCTCTATGAGAAAACCTTGTCCCGCTTGAAAAGCTTAATCAATAAGAGGAATAGAGAGACTTTAACGGAGCTGATTAAGGAAAGGAGCATATGGGAATCGTGAGCGGCTCAGGCTTACACTTTTTGACCTCGATTGGTTTACTAAAAAATTCCAAAGAGATCATTGAAAAAGTCGCTCTTCGCTGCTCAAAATATTTTTTCGCCCATTCTAAGGTTGATGATTTCGTAAAAAGTCAAAATTCGATGGCAAAGTAAAAAGCTCCAAATTCAAGGCGCGCAAATCCTGAGGAATGAGGCGTACTTACAGTACGCTGCAGT
>JAUWDQ010000186.1 GCA_030608745.1 Pseudomonadota bacterium
CCTTCGAGGTTATTGTGGGAGCCATACTGACCCAAAATACCTCCTGGACAAATGTGGAGAAAGCTATCGACAATTTGAAGAAGGCGGGGATGTTGAGCCCTCTGGGCATAAGAGGTCTTGACAAGAATGAGCTGGCTCAGATTATAAAGCCATCGGGTTTCTATCGATTGAAGGCAAGCCGCCTTAAACGATTCGTTGATTTCTTCTACGATGGGTTCGATGGTGATGTGAAGCAGATGAGATCCCATGATCTGCACTCCTTGAGGGAGAGGTTATTGAAGGTCGATGGAATTGGTCCCGAGACCGCTGATAGCATCCTCCTATACGCGCTGGAAAAACCCATCTTCGTCGTTGATGCCTATACCAAGAGGATCTTTTCCAGACACAACCTCATCTCTGAAAAATGGAGCAATGAGGAGGTTCAGGACATGGTGATGGGAGAATTAGGCCGAGACGTAGGGATATACAATGAATTTCACGCCTTATTGGTCTTTTTGGGAAAACACTTTTGTCGAAAGAACCCTCGCTGTGACGGGTGCCCCCTGGAAGGGTTATGAGGGGAGATCCACATTTGCCGGAGGCGGGGTTGGCTTGACAAAAACCTGCATATCATATACAGGGAATTCAGGAGGGAAGGTAGGGAGAGATCAAAACGATAGAGCCCGGCCTCTCAGAATGGGCATGATGTTTGCAATGCAGAGCCAATACTACCCTGTATTGTAAAAGGGTTCAGCTCACGGGAAGGGAGAGGTGAAGATGAGAGATAGGGTACAGGGGAAAAGGGGTTAATGGATTTATTTTCCATGGATCAAGGGGAAAGAAGTGAGGTGAGAAAGGGTCGAAGATCCATATGGACCATTGGCGGAGGGAAGGGAGGAAGTGGCAAGACCTTCATAGCCGTCAATTTGGGAATCTGCCTCTCCAGGTTTGGTGAGAAGGTAGTGTTGATTGATACCGATTTGGGAGGCGCTAACATCCATACGTTTCTAGGCCTTTCTTTCCCCCAGCGAACCTTGTCCGATTTCATCAATAAGAGGGTTGGAAGCATTCGAGATGTCGTGGTGGATACGGATATCCCAAACCTGGGATTGGTCGTCGGCGCTCAAGACCTTCTTAACGCGGCAAATCCAAAGGAGCCGCAAAAGTGGAAGCTGATCCGGCATATCAATTCCTTGGACGCAGACTATATCATACTCGATTTGGGAGCTGGAAACTCCTTCAATGTGTTGGACTTCTTCCTCATCTCGGAGAACGAAATATTGGTGGTTACCCCCGAGCCAACGTGCATAGAAAATACCTATCGTTTTATCAAAAGCGCATTCTTTCGGAAGGTGAAAAGGATTATTTCCCATTTCGGGGTGAAGGAAATCATCGATATGGCCATGGATCAGGGGAACGAGAGGGGGATCAAAACGCCCTTTGATATCATCGAATTGGCGGGGAAGATCGATAAATCCATCGGCCTCAGGTTGGAGCGAGAGTTGGAGAGCTTCAGGCCAAAACTCATCGTCAATCAGGTCAGGACCAAGAGCGACGTTGATATAGGCTTGTCCATGAAGAGTGCCTTTTTGAAATACTTTGGAATCTCCATGGATTACCTGGGTTATATCGTTTACGATAACGACGTGTGGCAGTCGGTCCAAAGGAGGAAACCCCTGGTCTTGGAATTTCCCCAATCCAGGGCTTCCAAATGCATCAACGAGATCACTTTAAAATTGATAACTGACAAGCCATTTGTGTTCAGCTCCGAAGGATGAAGCGAATCAAAGATCAGACCTATTATGAGTTGTTGGAGGTCAGCAGGGAGGCGTCGACGGAGGAGATCCGAAAGGCCTACCGGAGAGAAAAAGAGATCTTCAGCTCCAACTCCGTGGCCATCTACTCCCTTCTGAAGGCCGAAGAGCTCAACAGGGTTAATGCCCTTATAGACGAAGCCTATCAGGTTTTGACGGATGAGAGATTGAGATCGGAGTATAACCGAAAGCTGGATGGCCTTGAGGGAAAGGCCCTCTCAGGTGAGCCCCTCGGGACCCCCGATATTCGAAAAACCGGTCCCGTTCGGGAAGAGCCGACGGGGATCTCATTCCCCGACGAGTTCAGATTTACGGGAAGCAGTCTGAGGGGAATTAGGGAGTCCATGGGTATAGACCTCAAGCAGATATCCCGGAAGACTAAGATCAACAGGGAGAACTTGGAGTGGCTCGAGGAGGAGAGTTTCGAAAACCTACCCGCACTAGTTTACATCAGGGGATTCATCATGGAATACGCCAAGGCGCTCAACCTGGATCCCCATAGGGTGGTCGACAGTTACCTGCAATCCCTTCATCAATGGAAGAAGGAGTGGAAGGGTTAAGGGGAAGATGGAGGGTGGGGAGGGGAGCTCCTTCAGGAGGAGTTTGGATTGGACGAAAGGGTTAATTTCATCGTCAAGGCAAAGAGGGTCAAGGCAAAGGATATTAAGAGAGCCCTTGAAGAGGCCGGCATCGAGGTGAGGAGCGTAATAGAGGTCTTTCGGGAGGAAGAGCGCGAAGAAGAGGAAGTGGTCCCTAATAGAGGCTGAGCCGATTTACCCCTGACCTTGACTCCCCGATGCTGGTTACCACGATGGCGGGTTTATCGACCACGGGGCACTTATTTTCACAGATCCCGCAGCCGGTACAGAGTTCTAAGTCGACCACGGGCTGTTTGACGATTTTAACAATCCCACCTCTATCCTTTACCCTTTTCTCTATGAACCAGATAGCCTTTTTGGGCGTGGGGCAATATTCCTCACAGACGATGCAGTCAATCCCCTGGGAATAAGGGAGACAGCGATTCTTGTCGATGAAGGCCAGGCCGATCCTCACTTGAACCTTTTTGCTTACCGTGAGCTTTTTTATAGCTCCTGAAGGGCACACCTGGCCACAGAGGGTGCAATAAAACTGGCAATATCCCAACCTGGGGATTAGGATGGGAGACCAGATTCCCTCCAAGCCGGCCTCCATGAGAGTGGGCTGGAGGCCATTGGTAAGGCAGACCTTCATGCACTCCCCACATTTCAGGCATCGTTTCAGGAACTCCCCTTCTTCCAGGGCCCCAGGAGGCCGAATGAGCTTGGGGTTGGGATTTCGGTAGCGGGAATTCATCCTCAAAAAGGGGACAGCTATGATACCAGATGCCGCCGAGACGAGCAGGTTTCTCCTGATGAGATTCAGGCCTGGCTTCGTCAACGCGGCCGAAGGGGAAAGGCCAAAATCGATAGCCCCCTCGGGACATCGATTTTGGCAATTCCCGCACACCAGGCACTCCGACCGAAGCCATTTATCTTGGTTACCCCTTGCAAAAGCTTGACAGCCGGAAAAACAGATATCGCACTTGGTGCAAGCCTCCGAAATCCATCTCCTCAAAAGGCTTACCTGGGAAACCAGCCCAAGTAATGCACCCAGAGGACAAAGGGAAAAACACCAGAACCGCATTCTGTAAAAGTTCATCAGCAGGATGGCGACAAAGAGAAAGCCGATGAACAGGGCTTGGTGGAAATAGGGCTGTCTAAAGGAGAGGAAATTGTTTTTCAAAAGGGAGTAGATGGGTTCCGTTAGTGCCGTAATCCAGCGGATCTCGGTGTCATAGAAGAAACCAAAAATCGAATGGACCATCAGGTTTACCACCGGTTCCACAAAGAGGGTCATGGACCGGATTAAAAGGGAGATGGGGTCGAAGAAGCCGACACTCTGAAGGGTGAACACGGATGAGGCAAGAATGAAGAACAGAAGATAGTATTTGATCCGGTAGCCAAGGAGGTTAGATCGGGGGAGGATATCCTTTTCCTTGCGGTGATAGAGCCAACTGACGAAATGATGGATCGTACCTAGGGGGCAAACCCATCCGCAAAAAACCCTTCCCAAAACAAGGGCCGATCCCACGACGGCGAGAGAAAAGAGCATAACCGTGGGGAGATGATGGGCGGCCAGGAGTGTGGTGAAGGCAATCAAGGGATCGAACTCGAGGAAGATCCGGACGGGATACCGAATTTCATCGAATCCCCGGTAGTTGGTCAGTAAAAAGAGGAGAACGAATATTGTTAGGAAGAGAACTTGGCTGATGATCCGATATCTTACCACAGCGGATTCCATTAAGGGGTTGGAACATGGACCCTCTTGACCTTGAGGTTTTCGATGTCCATTCGCCCTAAGCCCCGGGTGTGGCCCTCCTTCACACACCCAAGATCGCTCCCCTTCATGCCGAACAGGGTAGCCCCGAAGGAGTCAACGGCGATCTGGTCCACTCCCGCGATGACCATATCCATCCCTTTCACGTCCTCAAGGCGGCCACCTTGGGGGCCGTGGTTCACAAGGATTCGAACGGCATCCAACAGGGTCAGGCTGGGTTTGAAAAAGGAAGCGAGATCGGCCAGACACTGATTCAACCTCCAGTGGAGCTTTCCTCTCCATCCCCCGATAGCGCCCATCCAGTTCTTCATGGCCATAGAGAGTTTAGCTAGACTGTGGTGTTTGGCGATGGGGACGTTGATCAACGCGTCTGCCTCCACCACTTCGGTATAGATCTTCCAGGACTTAAGCACCTCCCCTCCGATATTCATCTCCTTAAATTTTCTGTCGTCAACGAAGGTGATTTCAGCGCCGGCTTTTCTTGCCGCATGGGCGATACCGCTTTGAACGTAACATCTCCTTGGATCATCACAGGAACGATCGAAGACCTTCACCCTCTTCGCCCCCGCATCCAGGCATAGAGAGACCAATGTAGCCACGACGTGTGGATTGGTGTTAGCGGCCTGCTCCGGTTTGCGGTCCCAAGCCATATTGGGCTTGATCACTACGATATCTCCCCTGGAGATGAACCGTTTTATCCCCCCCATCAGACCAACAGCCGCGGAGGTGATTTTAGGGATGGAGGATCCCTCTGCAACCACCAAATCAATGGGAACATTCCTTGCTGGCAAAGTAGAGCCGGGGAGGAGGGATTCTGCGAGAGGGGAGAGCGTAATGGAAGCCGCCGAAAGGCCAAGGGTTCTGAGAAATGTTCGGCGATTTGGTTCTTGGGTCATAATATCATCCTCGATCCCTTTTATGAAAAAATACGGTAATGGATGGATGAAATCAAGCAGTGAGGGAAAATTGGGGGGCTAGTCGCTTCCCTTCGATAAGTGCCTTTCGGTTTCAGCAGCGATTTTCCTCATAAGATTTTGGCTGAATCCAACCCATTTATTGGAAATATAGCCCTTCCGGTCTATGAGATAGGGAGTCGGGATGGGGGATATGCCGTAGTTCTTAACCACGTCCTCATCGGCCATGATGATGGGGTATTCGATACC